>JAPKDT010000201.1 GCA_028822475.1 SAR324 cluster bacterium | reverse complement strand
GGTTGAGTAGAGTCAAAACTGATAACTCTGCTGAAAATCTCCTTCGACAATCGTTTGACAGATTCCATACAGTGCTCAGGGAAAGACTTTAGGTAATTTTAGTCTTGATGCAGAACTAAATCTCCCAGATTAATTAGAGAAAAATAATCCCCCGATTTAAAGTGAATTTGATATAATCAAAGAATTTCAATTGAAGTTGACTGTACGTATATAAATTATATCTTGACTGAGGAAAATTTTTAATCAAATGGAAACTCGATGTTAATGCTTATTTCACCGGCAAAAACGCTGGATTATGAGACCCCTCCAACTACTGCGAATTACAGTATGCCTGACTATCTGGAAAAGTCAGAGGAACTGATTGAGGTCGTCAGCAAGAAGTCTTCTCCTCAGTTGATGAAGCTGATGCATGTCAGTCAAAAAATTGCTGAATTAAATGTCGAACGTTTTAATCAATGGCAACGGCCTTTCAATTCAGAGAATGCAAAACAGGCTGTACTGGCTTTTAAAGGTGATGTTTATACAGGCTTGGATGCATCTGCTCTTGCTGAAGATAGACTGGATTACGCACAGCAGCATTTACGGATAATTTCCGGTCTTTACGGTTTGTTGCGCCCGCTTGACCTGATGCAGCCTTACCGACTGGAAATGGGACTTAAACTTAAAACAAAAAAAGCTAGTAACCTTTATCAGTTTTGGGGTGAGCAGATCACTGATGCTGTCAATTCAATGCTGGCAAAACAGGACGAGCCGGTTTTAATCAACCTTGCTTCAAATGAGTACTTTAAAGCTATTCAAAAGAAAAATCTGGATGGACGTCTGATTACTCCGTTGTTTAAAGACTGGAAAAACGGTGAATATAAAATGATTAGTTTTTTTGCTAAAAAAGCCCGTGGAATGATGGTGCGTTACGCGATCGACCACAAGCTGCAGGAAGTAGAAGGCTTACAGGATTTTGATTATGACGGTTACCGTTTGAACCAAGAACTGAGTCACGACGATAATTGGGTTTTCTGCAGAGGCTGACTTGTAGGACTTTCCGTTCTTGTACCGCTCTTGTACCGCAGTTTTTACTACAATGACCTGTTGAAAATATTATTATCTCTTGATTAGCAGTGAATGTCTAAGAAGAAGTCTTAGCCGTTTTGCCATTTCGAACGTAGAGCTATAACTTAATGATATTAGTTTAATAGCTAGAACATGATTTTTCTCTTTGCTCAAAATGATAGGATTATAGGACTTTTTACAAAGTTATCATCTTTCTCAACTTTGCTCTTCCTTTTAACTAAATTTCCTACTCCAGCAATTTAAATTGCTTGATAAAGAATAGAAGTATCTATCAAGCAGATCTCCTCGTTAATTAGTTCCAAAACAGAAATGGGTAACTTTTTGCTTGTCTTAAGTTATAAATCATTATATTGATATGTAATGATCTAATCGAATCAAGAAGACTTTCTGACCTTTTTACCTCCGAAAATCATGTCAAGTATTGCTCAAGTTTTAAGATTACTAGGCGACGAAACGCGTCTCCGTATATTAATTTTAGTCTCTCAGACACCTTTAAACGTCAGTGAACTGACAACTATTTTAGGCATGGCCCAATCCGGGATTTCCCGTCATCTGAGTCACTTGCGAAAAATGAAGCTGTTGCAGGAGCGTAAAGAAGGTATTTGGACTTTTTATCAACTCGCACAAAAAGAATCCCTGGACAGCGAACTGCACCTGCTTTGGAGTTATTTGCAGGAACAACTCTCAACGATGAAAGATCCAAATAACGATCGAGTACGTTTACATGAGGTTTTACGTCAACGGGAAATCAGTGGCGGCGGTTTAAATGAACGACTACTTGAACCAGGACAATCGTGGTTCGCCTGGTCGTGTCTACTCGGAATTTTACTAGGCCAGAACGGCGAACGGAAATCAGGATTTGACTCTGGAACTTCCGAACTGGAAATTATTGACCTTGGTTGCGGAGACGGAACGTTGACGGTGGAAATGGCGAAGTTTGCGGCACACGTAATCGGAGTGGATAATAACCCTGAGATACTGGCATCCGCACGTCAGCGTATGGACAGACTTGGTTTGAAAAACGTTAGTTTAATTACGGAAAACGTAAGTCAATTGTCACTCCCCGACGAATCATTAGACGTAGTTTTCTTTTCACAGTCACTGCATCACCTTGATGATCCGAAAAGTGGATTTAAAGAAGCAGCACGTATTCTACGACCCGGAGGTCAGGTACTAGTGATGGAACTAGCCGCTCACAATGAAGACTGGGTACTCGAAAAACTTGGTCACAAGTGGCAGGGATTTGAAAAAGAAACTTTGCTGGATTTCATACAGACAGCAGGATTTAAGCAACTGTACTCAGAAATATTACCCCTGCGGCGTGAAGAATTATTTCAAATCATTCTTGCGTCAGGCAGGAAGAGTTAATTCTTTAAAGTTGAAAAATTAACGCAGATACAACTAGTGTAGTCTCCGTTTTTAATATTAATGATGACTTCAAAAAAATCCTAATCATCTATAATTACAACTAAAGTGTGAAATATTGCACAAATTAAGAGACTTTAATTAACAATATTTCTCCTTAGGTTCGAAATGACAAATAGTGGGTTTCAGACATTTATGAGATAGACATTAATGCTAAATGCTACTTTAGCAGCAACAACAAAACTGAGTTAATTAAGAACAACAGTAACAGTTAATAGAATTATAATGAATTATACAAAACCAAGTGCCGTCAGGCTTTTAAATATGCTGGAACAGAAAATTATCGTGTTCGACGGCGCAATGGGTACGATGATTCAGCAACATGGTCTCGGGGAAGACGATTTCCGTGGCTCTTCTTTTTTGGATCATCCTTCACCACTTAAAGGCAACAACGACCTGCTTTCGATCACGCGCCCGGACGTAATTGAACGAATTCATTTAGATTTTTTAGAGTCTGGCGCGAATATCATTGGAACCAACACTTTTAACGCAAACGGCATCTCGCAGGCTGACTACAACCTGGAAACAAGCGTTGCTGACATCAATCGGGCAGCGGTAGAAATCGCACGCAAAGCAGTAGCTAAGTTTCAGTCTGGAAAATCTGCAGAGGAAATTCAGTCTGATCACCCTATTTTTGTGGCAGGCTCTATAGGACCAACCAACCGTACCTGTTCGATGTCTCCGGATGTTAACAATCCTGCTTACCGTGCAGTGACATTTGACCAAATTGCAGAAGCGTATCGAGAACAAGCGGTAGCGCTGATTGAAAGCGGAGTCGATATACTTCTGCTCGAAACAAGCTTTGACACGCTCAATATGAAAGCTGGAATTTATGCTTTAGAAAGTTATTTTGAAGAAGTAGGAATTCGTCTGCCTGTTTTTCTTTCGGTTACAATTACAGATGCTTCCGGACGTACGCTTTCAGGGCAGACTCTGGATGCATTTTACAATTCCATTCATCACGCCAAACCACTATTTTTGGGAATCAACTGCGCTCTCGGCGCAAAAGAAATGCGACCGTTTATTGAAGAAATGGCGCATATTTCAGAGTTCCCTGTTGCCGTTTATCCAAATGCTGGATTACCGAACGCCATGGGCGAATACGAACAAACTCCGGCAGAGTTCGCGGGCATTATGTCAGAGTTTGCCGAGGAAGGCTGGGCCAACCTGATGGGCGGATGCTGCGGAACTACTCCGGCACACATCAAGGCGCTTAAGGATAAAATTACACATTCAATCCCAAGAAAGTTAAATCCTCATTTAAAACTACGATTCGGGGAAACGGAGGACAGTAATTCAGAAGCTGTAACAGTTGGTGCAGGAATTCCGTTTTATTCCGGATTGGAGTCGCTGAACATCAATCCGGACATCGGATTTTTGATGATTGGGGAACGTACAAACATCATGGGTTCACCAAAGTTCCGCAAACTTATTTTAAATGATGATTTTGAATCCGGACTCGCTGTTGCCCGTCAACAAGTCGAATCTGGTGCAAACTTTATCGATATCAACTTTGACGAAGGTTTGCTGGACGGTGAAAAAT
>JAPKDT010000200.1 GCA_028822475.1 SAR324 cluster bacterium | reverse complement strand
CTTGTGCCATTGCTTCACGCATTTCTGCAGTTGGAAGTGTTATTGTGTCACTACGTAAATCAATCATAGTTAAACTTTTATTAAATATAAAAAATTTTAAGTTTTAGAGAAAATTGATAGAATATACGACTTAGGAAAATCCCTGTCCTTAATTTTATCAGGATAGGGATTTTGAGGAAGGATCAGCTTTACGAAAGTTGTGTCAGTGCACGTTTTGCAAAAACTTTTGACATGGCCCTACGGTATTCTTCACTGACAAAATGATCGCTCAACACCGCCTTACCTTCAGCAGCTTTATCTGCAGCTGAGGAAATGGTTGATTCATTCAAAGGTTGGCCTTTGAGAGCACTCTCGATTCCCGAATCCCGAAAAGCCCACTCACCCACTCCACTGAATCCGACACGAATATCTAAACAGGTTCCACTGCTCGAACTCAAAGAGACTCCGCACCCCACATAAGGATATCTTGACGCAGGTTGAGGAAACTTCACATAACAGGAGTTAGCATTCATAGAGTTAACAGGAATTCTGATCTCGGTTAGCAAATCACCTTCACCTAGTGCTGTTTCCCAAAGTCCAGTGAAGTAGTCATCCACTTCAATTGTTCGTTCCCCAGAAGGTCCTTTTGCAACAAAGGTCGCATTCAAGGCTAATAGCGCCCCTGGATAATCTGCCTGGGGATCAGAATGGGCTAAGGCTCCTCCAATGGTACCTTTGTTCCTTACGTGTGGATCACCAATCACCGAAGCCGCATCACTTAATGCTGGACAATTAGTCTGAATTATATCGGATTCCGCACATTTTTTGTGGGTGGATAAAGCACCAATACTGATGTAGTTACCATTGTTAGAAATGTTTTTCAACTGATCTAATCCTGAGATATCAATCAATTTTTGAGGAGTACTAAGTCTCAATTTCATAGCAGGAATCAAACTGTGACCACCTGCAAGTAGACTTGAGTCTTCATTACCTCCTTTCAGAGAAATGGCTTCTTCAATGCTTGAAGCCCTAACATAATCAAATTCTGCTGTGTACATTTAAGCTCCTTTTTTTTTATGAATTGCCGTCCAAACTTTTTGTGACGTGAGCGGCATATTCAGATTGGTTACTCCAAACGGTGCTAAGGCATCCATAACGGCATTGACCACTGCCGGCGTGGAGGCAATCGTTCCTGTTTCTCCTACCCCTTTGACACCTAATGGATTAGTAGGACTTGGAGTGACAGTTCGATCGAGTTCAAAATTAGGCAGACAATCGGTTCTGGGAATAGCATAATCCATCAGAGAACCTGAAACCAGTTGACCGGACTCGTTGTATTCGCCTGATTCCCAGAGCGCCTGTGCAACCCCCTGAGCAATTCCTCCATGAATTTGCCCGTCAACGATCATGGGATTAATCACGTTGCCCACATCGTCAACTGCCAGATATCTTTTGACCTTCACTAAACCTGTTTCTTTTTCGACTTCAACAACACAAATATGAGTACCAAAAGGCCATGTCGTATTGGGAGGATCGAAATATGCAGTTTCATCCAGAAATGGTTCATCTCCCTCAGGAAGACTGTAACCTAAAGCTGCGGTTCCAGCGATTTCCTGGATCGTTTTTGCCTGATCCGAAGATCCTTTGACACTGACTTTGCCATCTTCATAAACAACATCATCGACGGAAGCCTCCAACATATGAGCTCCAATTCTGAGGGCTTTCTGTTTGACTTTTTGGACTGCATTGAAGAGGGCAGTACCTCCTACAGCAGCACTTCTGCTTCCATAAGTCCCATAACCAAAAGGTGTTCCCAAGGTGTCGTTGTATTGAACATCTACATCATCAAAGGGTAAGCCTAATCCATCAGCAGCTATTTGTGCCATGGTCGTTTCAGTGCCTTGACCATGAGGTGAGGAACCGGTAGTCACCACAACTTTCCCCGTCAGGTGAACACGAATGTTAGCACTTTCCCAAAGTCCAGCACCCCAACCTTCTCCTCCAGCTCCAATCCATGCAGATGGAGCGACACCACAGGCTTCGATGTAGGTCGAAAATCCAACACCAAGGTACTTACCCTCGCTTCGGGCTCTTTTCTGTTCTCCTCTGAATTGATCATAATTGAACATCTCAAGGGCCTTGTTCAGTGGTTTTTCATAATCTCCACTGTCATAGGCAAGGCCTTTTGTGATTCCATCCGCCGGGGTGTAGGGGAATTGATCTTTTTGAATGAAGTTTTTTTTCCGAATATCCAGCACATCCATTCCAAGTTTTTTTGCTACCAGATCCATTGCTCTTTCCACGACAAAAGTTGCTTCTGGTCTTCCAGCACCTCTGTATGCGTCGACCATTGCTGTATTGGTGTATACACCTTTAACACCACAATAAATTTTTGGAAACTTATACGATCCTGAAAGCAGTCTTCCATAAAGAGTGGTCGGAATTCCGGGGGCAATCGTTGAAAGAGTTCCACCCAGATTGGCAACTGTATTTACCTTCAAGGAAGTAATGGTACCATCATTATTTGCACCGACTTGAATTTGGGTTGAATGATCTCTTCCATGAGTTGTTGCCTGGAAGTTCTCAGAACGGGTTTCCATCCATTTAATTGGACGTTCAATTTTTCTAGCTAACGCTGCAACAAGGCAATATTCAGGATAGAGAAATATCTTGCATCCAAAACCACCCCCCACATGCGGTGCAATAACTCTCATTTTTGTTTCTGGTATTCCAAAAACAAAGGCAGTAGCTAATAATCTATGAACATGAGGTGCTTGAGAAGTTATCCAGACCGTAAACTCTTCTGTTCCCGATTTGTACTCCGCTATTGCACCCCTAGTCTCCATTGAGTTTGGGATTAGTCTTTGATTTATCAGTTTTTCTTTAACAACCACATCCGAATTACTGAGGGCTTGATCTGTTCCATCCTGATTGCCACATTCCCATTCCATGCAGATGTTATTTGGAGCATTTTCATGGAGTTGAGGAGCTCCAGGTTTAATCGCATCTACTGCGGAGACAACAACAGGCAGTTCTTCATATTCTACGTTGATTTTTGAGCATGCATCTTCAGCTACATTTCTGTCTTCGGCCACGACAACTGCAACTCCCTGTCCCGTAAAGGTCACCTTTTCAATTTCCAATACTCTAGGGGTATTGGCATTATTGGTAATTCCTCCAGCCTGCCAAGCACAGGGCATAGGATTTAAATCTTCAAAATCCTTACCCGTCCATACTCCTAAAACACCCGGCATTGTCTCTGCTTCAGAAGTATCAATGTTTTTTATTTTTGCGTGAGCGTAATCGCTTCTTTTTACTACCGCATGAACCATTCCATATAACTGTATATCTTCCAAATATTTAGCTTCCCCGGTAACGAGACTTCGATCTTCTTTTCTTAATACACTTTCACCAATGTATTTACCCATTAGGCACCTCCTTGAGTCGAAACAGCTACTGCTTTAATTGATTTTACGATGTTATGATACCCTGTACACCGACATAAATTCCCCTCAAGTCCATGCCTGATTTCTTCTTCCGTGGGATTTGGGTTATTTTTCAACATTTCCACTGAAGCCATGATCATTCCAGGCGTGCAGTATCCACACTGCAAACCGTGGTTCTCACAAAAAGCTTTTTGGACTGGGTGAAGTTCACCATCGTTAGCCAAACCTTCAATGGTAGTTATCTCTGAACCATTTGCCTGAACCGCAAACATAGTGCAGGATTTTACTGCCTCCCCATTAACATGGATGGTGCATGCCCCACATTGACTGGTATCACAACCTACATGGGTTCCCGTTAGTCGAAGGTTTTCTCGTAAATGGTGCACAAGAAGCGTTCGTGGTTCCACATCGTGTTCGAATGCAGTACCGTTTACTTTCATTGAAACTTTCATCGATCTGTTCCTCTAAAGAAAGTTAATTAATCAGCCATGAAAGGCCCTTTAAATCCTTAACGCAATATTAGAATAATATTTAACACCATAAATTATTTTTGTCAAGGTATTTTTCTATTTTTTTCAAATTAACTAAAAATAATTAAGGACACACAATACTTAAT
>JAPKDT010000199.1 GCA_028822475.1 SAR324 cluster bacterium | reverse complement strand
GTGGTTTGTGCTTGAATGATCTTCGATGCAGCGGCGTCAATCCATGTTGAGCAATGGCCTCCCTGTGCAGCTTGGTCGGATATCCCTTGTGAAGCTCAAAGCCCCATTCTGGATAATGTTTTGCATTTTCGACCATTAATTTGTCGCGTGTCACTTTGGCCAAAATAGACGCAGCGGCTATACTTTTGGAACGTGCATCACCCTTTACTACAGCTTCACCTGGAACTGTTGTCTGAGGGTATTGATTCCCGTCAACTAACGCATAATCCGGTGGAAGCGCTATTTCTGTCAGGCAACGGTACATACCAAAAAGGGTGGCCTGTAAAATATTCAACCTGTCAATTTCCTGTGGTGAAATTGAAACAATCTTGAATGCCAGTGCCTCACTGCAAATGAGCTCAAACAATTGCTCACGTTTTTGTAAAGAAAGCTTCTTTGAATCATCCAGCGGATGCCCGGCGTTCCAATCTTTTCCTAAAATAACCGCCGCTACTACGACAGGTCCGGCAAGAGGTCCTCGTCCTGCTTCGTCAACACCGGCAATATTCCTGAATCCACGGCCTACAGCCGATTCTTCAAGCTTAAGCGTTGGGACGAGCCCTGACACGTTCTTTGATCCTAGCTGCTTTTCCACGAAGATCCCGCAGATAATAAAGTTTTGCCTGGCGTACTTTTCCGACTTTAATAATGTCAATACTCTCAATCCGTGGCGAGTGCAGCGGAAAAATACGCTCAACACCATATCCCTGGGTTACTTTTCGGACAGTGAAAGTTGCCTTGTTGTTACCGGCACCGCAATGCTTGCCAATCAATACACCCTCAAAAGCCTGGATGCGCTCCTTGTTTCCTTCTGTAATACGATAGTTTACCCGGACACTGGATCCGACTCTTAACTTCGGCAAGTCGCTTCGTAATTGCGATTGCTCAACTTTTTCCAATGCAGTAGACATTATTTTTCTCTTTGCTTAGGGTGTAAATTATTTCTTGCTTTGTTTGTTCCTCTAAAGGCAACGTCTATGATTATGTTAGAGCAGATCCGGACGTCGTTTTTTTGTCCGGAGTAAAGCTTGCTCTTCACGCCACTTTGCTATTTTTTTATGGTTTCCGGAAATTAATTCCTCCGGAACGTCCATTCCCTCATAACTTGCCGGCCGCGTATACTGCGGATATTCGAGCAATGATTGAGAGAAAGATTCCTGCTCCGCTGATTCCTGATTACCAAGGACATTTGGGGCTAGCCGGCTGACTGCTTCAATCATCGTCATCGCAATGACCTCACCGCCTAAGCAAATGAAATCACCTCCTGAAATCTCCTCATCCACCAAACTGCGTATCCGCTCATCAAATCCTTCGTAGCGTCCGCAAATCAGAGTCAAAACCGCTTCCCGCTGGCTCAGCTGTTTGGCTTTTTCCTGTGTAAAAGGCTGACCCTGCGGTGTTACTAAAACAGTGTGCGTTTCACGTCCAGCAGCATGATGAAACTCTTTTTGTTCCGCAAGTGTCTGCGCAATTGGCTCAACTCTCAGCACCATTCCGGGACCTCCACCGTAGGGAGTATCATCTACCTGAAAATGTTTTCCACGGCCGTGCCTGCGAAAATTGACCAAGGCTACCTGCAAGTGGCGCTGCTCAATTGCCCTGTTAATTAAACTTTCTTCCAGAAAAGAAGAAAAAATTTCCGGAAACAAGCTCAAAACCTCAAAGTGTAGCATCACTCTATGGAGCTAAATTTTCGATCAATCCTGGCAGAGGATCAATGATCATACAATGTTTTTCAAGATCCAGTTCCAAAACAACGTGCGGAACATCCGGAATCAGGAATTCACTTTCGCCGTTATGTACCTCGTAAACGTTGTTGGCTCCGGTTTCTAGGAAATCTGTGACCTCTCCTAAAAAACGTCCATTTTGATCTTCTACTCTGCAGCCGATAAGTTGATGTACAAAAAATTCATCGGACTCTAAAGGCTTCAATTGCTCATCGGGCAGTAACAGACGACAGCCTTTAATGTTTTCAGCTGCGTTGCGGGAATCAATTCCCTCAAAAAGTATGATCCAGCCTTTTTTTGAGGGCAAGATCCGTGAAACTTTTAAAGAAAGCAACTGTCCTGAATTTTCTAAAAAGAAAAGTTTTACAGACAAATAATATTCAGGCGTTTCTGTAAAAAACTTAACCCGAACCGCACCTTTGATCCCATGTGCGCCGACAATGGTGGCGAACCATGTCAAATCATCATAATCACTAAAGTTACTCAATGCGGCCTTTATCAAAAAAAACGATTAGCACGGAACGCTAATCACGCGTTTGTTTTTGCCCGCTTCATTAATCTGCTTACACGATCCGTCGGTTGCGCACCTACGGAAAGCCAGTGTTTCACACGCTCCGCGTCAATCTCAAAACGGTTTTCAGTAACCATTGGATTGTAAAAACCAATATGCTCAAGATAACGGCCGTCGCGTTTGCAACGTTGATCCGCGACAACAACACGGTAGTAAGGTTTCTTTTTTGTGCCACCTCTGGCAAGACGTATTTTAACCATATTAATAATGTTTCAGGTTTTAGGTTTAAATTTAATTTGTAAGGTTTAAGACTAAATCTCTTTGTTTTAAATCTTGTCAATTAGGCATCATATCCTGCATCATTCGCATGGCTTTAGCCGGATTGGAGACTTTTAAAAGCTTTTGCATCATTTTTCGCATCTGCACAAATTGTTTCAGCAACCTGTTTATTTCGCTGACACTTGTACCGCTTCCTTTTGCGACCCGCAGTCTCCTAGAACCATTCATAAGTTTATGGTTATGTCTTTCTTTAATGGTCATTGATGAAATAATGGCGTCAATATGGACCAGCTTGTTTTCATCAACGTTTGCGTCCTTCATTGCAGAAGCATTCATACCGGGCAGCATTCCAATCACGTCTTTCATTGAACCCATTTTACGCATGGAACGCAACTGATCTCTGAAATCATCCAGCGTGAATTCGTTGCTTTTCAGCTTTTTCTGCATCTGCAGGGCTTCACGTTCACTGAAAGAATCTTCAACTTTTTCAATCAGTGAGAGCATATCGCCCATGCCCAAAATTCTGGAAGCAATTCTTTCCGGATGGAATGCTTCCAAATTTTCGAGTTTTTCGCCGACAGCAATAAACTTAATCGGTTTTTGCGTAATGGCCCGTATGGACAGTGCGGCTCCGCCGCGGGCATCTCCATCCATTTTGGTCAACATCACCCCGCTGATATCAAGGCGGTCGTTGAAACCTTTTGCAACGCTGACTGCCTCCTGGCCGGTCATTGCGTCTGCAACAAAAATAATTTCATGAGGCATGACCGCTGCTTTGATCCGGCTCAATTCTTCCATCAATTCCTGATCAATATGCAAACGTCCCGCGGTATCAATAAAAACCGCATCCGCTCCTTCCTGTTTTGCCGCTTCAAGTCCATTCCGGACGATGTCTAGCGGATTTTGATCTGTCGTTGAAGGGTAGCAAGAAACCCCTAAAGTCTCAGCCAAGATTTCTAATTGTCTGATTGCAGCCGGCCGGTAAATATCTGCGGGAATTAAATAAGGCCGTTTCCCTTCTGTCTGGCAAAGTCGCGCCAATTTTCCCACGGATGATGTTTTACCTGAACCCTGAAGGCCAACCAGCATAGCGATCAGCGGAGCAGTCTCCGGTTCTGTCAAGCCTGAATTTGCGCCGCCCATCATTTCTGTCAACTCCTCGTTGACAATCTTGATGAACTGCTGTCCGGGAGTCAGGCTGCCTTGTACTTCTTCACCAACTGCCCTTGCCTTAACTGAACGTAAAAACGCTTTTACAACCCTAAAATTGACATCTGCTTCCAGCAGTGCCATTTTGACCTCGTTCAGAGTTTGACCGACATTGTCTTCGGTCAAACGACCTCGTCCACGGACCTTGCGTAACGAGCCGCTTAATTTGTCTGAAAGGGTCTCAAACATAGAGAATATTTTTCTGTGATAAACATATCATTAAATCAAATTATTCGTGTTCTTGTCAAGCTATTTTACTCTAAGTATTTTGGGGGTT
>JAPKDT010000198.1 GCA_028822475.1 SAR324 cluster bacterium | reverse complement strand
GCTATGCCTAACGTCAATGTGATGGAAGAAATGGTGAGCCTGATGGAGGCATCACGTTCCTATGAAGCAAATACTGCAGCATTTAACGCCTCAAAAAACATGGCGCAGTCCGCGCTTGATTTGGGACGTAACGTTTAAAACTGAGCTTTTGTACTGATTCCGTATTGAATTCTATGTGAAGCAGTTAATTGCGAATAAGCTCTGAATATTTTACTTTTTGAAAATTTATTTTTTGATCTAAAGATTTTATGAATATTAATTTACCTTCAATCTCACCTCCGGTTCCAGGACTAAAAACCGGAATTGAAAGTCAAAATCAAAACCTGGAAAGCGGCGGTATAAGCCGTACTTTTGAAAAACTTCTGCAGGATGTAAATCAACAACAGTTGACTGCTGAAGCAAAACAAGTAGAACTTCTGGTTACAGAAAATAAAGACATTCACGGAACAATGCTGGCACTGGAAAAAGCAGACCTCTCTATGCGTCTCATGCTTCAGGTACGTAACAAACTGGTCGGTGCATACGAAGAAGTAATGCGTATGCAGGTCTGACTGTCATATTGGGGATCCCCAAAATTCTCCATAAAAGCAATGAATAGTAAGGCGGAACTTTTTCCTGCCGCATTAGTCCATCTCCGCATACTTTCTGAACTTAGTCCAGAAACCCCTCAAACTAAACAAATTAACTTCCGGAATTCTCCCAATTTATTCTGTTTGTTCAGGTCAGTGGTATTTTTTCATGATATTAATTCCTATTGATTAATTCAGCTTTGTGATAATCTGAGACGTTAATTTTTGCGTCTAAACATAAAAAATAATTTTAAAGAATGAATAAAAAAATGGAGTGGAAAAGAACACATTATTGCAGTGATTTAAGAGTAGAGGATGTTGACCATGAAGTTGTCCTGATGGGCTGGTGCAAAACAAGGCGGGATCACGGCGGAGTAATATTTGTTGATTTGCGTGATTATACGGGAATCACCCAGATTGTCTTCAAAATGGAAATCAGTGAGGCCTCACACGTATTAGCAGATACTATACGAGGAGAATTTGTGTTAGCGGTGAAAGGCAAAGTTACCCACCGGATAGCAGGCAACGTGAATCCGAAATTGCCGACAGGCGAGATTGAGGTTCTGATAGAAACCCTGGAAATCCTGAATCAGTCCCTGACACCACCCTATGTGATGGAAAATCGTGAAAATGTTGATGAAAAATTAAGGCTGACTTACCGTTTCCTTGATTTGCGGGATTCAACCCTGCAGAACAATTTGATGCTGCGCTCAAAGGCCATGCAGATTGTACGGAACTACTATACAAGTCAACGCTTTTTTGAAATTGAAACTCCGATTCTGACAAAATCAACACCTGAAGGTGCCCGTGATTATCTGGTGCCTTCAAGAGTCAACCCCGGATTGTTTTATGCTTTGCCGCAGTCACCTCAGTTATTCAAACAATTACTGATGATCAGCGGTTATGACCGCTACATGCAGATTGCACGCTGTTTCCGTGATGAAGATTTGCGTGGAAACCGTCAGCCGGAATTTACGCAAATTGATTTGGAATTGAGTTTTACTGAACCTGAAGAAATATACTCATTGACTGAAGGTTTGATGGTCCAGTTGTTTGAGCAGACAATCGGGGTGAAAGTTGAAACACCTTTCCCGCGGATGACTTATCAGCATGCAATGGAAAATTACGGTTCAGATGCACCTGACATACGTTTTGAACTAAAACTCATAGATATTTCAGATATTGCCGCAGAATGTGAACTACGTGTTTTCAAACAGGTGGTGGACAAAGGAGGAATTGTAAATGCGATTTGTGTTCCGGACGGAGCAGAATTTTCCCGCAAAGATCTTGATGATTTGACGGAATTCGCTCAAATATACGGAGCAAAAGGTATGGCCTGGATCAAGCGTAATCCTGAAGGCTGGCAGTCGCCGATTGGAAAATTTTTTACAACTGAGCAAAAACAGAGGCTTGAAGAACGGGTTGGTTTAAACGAAGGTGATCTGGTGCTGTTTTGTGCAGATCAAAAGAAAGTTGTTTATGACGCGCTTGGTAATTTACGCAAAGAAATAGCCCGACGGCGTGGTTTGCTTAACGACAGCGAATACGGTTTTGTCTGGGTCACAGATTTTCCTCTGTTTGAATACAGTGAAACTGAAAAAAGTTACACGTCCAGCCACCATCCTTTTACAATGCCTGACACAGATGATTTAGAAAAATATGGTGAAACTTCGCCGGAAAAAATAAGATCCCGTGCTTATGATGTCGTCTTGAACGGTGTGGAAATCGGCGGTGGCAGTATCCGTATTCACCGCGAGGATATTCAAAACAAAGTCTTCCGTCTGCTTAAATTGACTGAAGCAGAAATTGAAAGCAAATTCGGTTTTCTGATGAAAGCACTTTCTTATGGAGCACCGCCTCATGGTGGAATTGCGCTCGGATTTGACCGGATGATGATGTTCCTGCTTAAAACAAGCTCAATACGTGACGTGATTGCTTTTCCGAAAACGCAAAAAGCGGGCTGTTTGATGACTGACGCACCTTCTGCTGTAGAGACCGATCAACTCGATGAACTGCATATCCGGGTCAAGGCTTCTGCTCAACAAACTGAGTGACAATGTCAAAAAAAACTACCATCGGACTCATTTGCGGTGGAACAAGCGGTGAGCATGAAGTCTCGCTCGTTTCGGCCTACAACATTCAAGCCGCGCTTGACCGTGAAAAATATAAGGTCCTGATAATTGCTATTGACAAAAATGGCTCCTGGTTTTTAGGTAACTCTTCAGAAATATTGGAGAATACCCATGATGTTCGTCAAGTAACTTTCAAGAAAAATCGACCGACTTTACTTCCGCAAACCGGAAGCTCCGGTGGTGAAATCCTGACAGCAATGGAAAAGTCCGTAATTGAATTGGCTGAAGTTGATGTGTTCTTTCCAATAACTCACGGGAAACTAGGCGAAGATGGTGCTTTGCAGGGTCTTTTGGAGTTGCTGGGAAAACCGTATGTCGGCGCGGATGTTTACGGTTCCGCGATCTGCATGGACAAGGACGTGACAAAACGTTTACTGCAGCATCACGGGATTCCGGTTTCACGTTACAAACTTCTGCGTAATCCGGATGAACTGTCATTTGAAGACGCAGTACGCGAATTGGGAAACACATTATTTGTTAAACCTTGCCGTGAAGGATCATCGCTCGGTGTTTCAATGGTCAACAGCGCTGAGGAATATCAGGTAGCACTACAAGTAGCATTTTCTGCAGACCGTAAGGTTTTGGTTGAAGAAGCAATTTCTGGACGTGAATTAGAGTGTTCCGTGCTTGGCAATGATTCACCTGAAGCAGCACATGTTTTAGGTGAAATTGTGCCTCTGCGTGAGTTCTATTCTTATGAAGCGAAGTATGTGGACGATGATGGTGCGGAACTAAAAATTCCCGCGGAAATTGATCCGCAAGTTTCACTCAAAATCCGTAAAGCTGCGGTGGAAGCTTTTCTTATTACTGAATGCCGGGGCATGGCCAGAGTTGATTTCTTCCTGCGTGATGACAATACTTTCATTCTTAATGAAATAAACACCTTGCCGGGCTTCACTAAGATCAGTATGTTCCCTAAACTTTGGGATGCATCGGGCCTGCCTTATGCCGAACTGCTGGACCGCCTGATTGAATTGGCGTTAGAGTAAACCAACCGTGAAATAACGTAGCCGTTCAGCAAGTCCTCTAAATTTATTTTGACTTTGGAAACAAGCAATTTAGAGGTTTTACAACAGAATTCAGTTCGTCCCGCACTCCAATCCAAGCGATATTTTCAAAACGAAATCTACTACCTCCATTTTTCAGGAGTTTTTCAAACAGTATTTTCCCAACTGAGAAGCTATTAGAATGAAAATAATTAGGAATTGGAGATTCTTGCAAGTCTTGAAAACGGGACTTATTTGATGCATAGTCAGTTTTATAATGATAGAATTATGTGCAACAAATATTTGTTTTTGACCTTTCAGATGTTTTCTGGAATATTGTTTTATTAAATTTGGCTTTGTCGACATGCAACTCC
>JAPKDT010000197.1 GCA_028822475.1 SAR324 cluster bacterium | reverse complement strand
CTGCTTCAATTGGGGCGAATCGAAAAATACCTGTTGTACAAGCTGTTCAGGCTTACGGAAGTGACGTAATATGCAGGGCTATGGAGTCCGGAAGTTTTGACATACAACCGGAACACAATGAGCGAGCGGCAAATATAGTCGTGGACTCAATTTCAGTTTATATACCAAGCAACGGCCACCTTGCGATGAAAAATTTTAAAACATCCAGTGGACATTGTTTTACGGTAACGGACGAAGAAATCATGTCCGAGCAAAAAAGACTATCCTCTGCCTGTGGACTTTTTTCAGGACCTGCAGCAGCAACTTTTTGTGCAGGGTTTTTGAAACAGAAAGTAGCTTTAGATTCAAGCACGTATTGAAGAACTGACAGAGAAACGTGGACAATACACAAACATTGATGCTCACAAAGACGTGCAACTGATGATGGATTCAGGAATTGATAATGTGCTCGAGTTAACGCATTATGAAAAGAAGCGGATACATAACCTTAAATACTTCACCTGGATCGAGCAACAGGGGCGTGAGTTGTCTGAGCTGAATGATCAATGGTATGGGCATGCGGAATACTGGCAGAATATCTTTGCCCTCGCGCCTCAAATTGATGAACTGATTGTAGAGTTTAACCGGCAGATTGACGCGGCATAATTAAGCTAAGCGGACTCATCAAAAAGTTCGCGGCCGATCAGCATGCGACGTATTTCGTTGGTACCTGCGCCGATGTCATATAGCTTGGCGTCGCGAAGCAGTCGGCCTGTCGGATAATCATTGATGTAACCATTTCCGCCTAAAGACTGGATTGCCTCCAGAGAGACTTTGACCGCGTTCTCTGAAGCAAACAGCAGACAGGCAGCGGAGTCCCGCCGGGAGACGACTTGATACTTTTCGCAATTTGCGGCAACACGGTAACAAAAAGCACGTGAAGACTGCAGAGCTGTGTACATGTCCGCAATCTTGCCCTGCATCAGTTCAAAGGTGCCGATCGGCCGGTCAAACTGCCAGCGTTCATGAATGTAAGGCAGTGTCACATCCAGTGCGGCCTGCATGATTCCCAGAGGTCCTCCGGAAAGTACAACCCTTTCTAGATTCAGTCCGCTCATCAAGACTTTTACTCCACGGTTTGCTTCAAGCACAACATTCTCATCCGGAATTTCACAATCCTCAAAAACCAGTTCACAGGTGTTGGAACCCCGCATGCCGAGTTTGTCCAATTTTTGTGCTGTTGAGAAACCTTTCATTCCTTTTTCAACGATGAAAGCGGTCATGGCTTTTGAACCCTGGTCTTTAGGCGCTGTACGCATATACACGATTAAGGTGTCCGCATCCGGTCCATTAGTAATCCACATTTTGGAACCGTTGGCAACCCAGTAATCACCATGTTTTTCTGCATGGCAGGCCATCGCGCCCACTACATCTGAACCTGCTCCTGGTTCCGACATGGCTAATGCGCCGACGTGTTCTCCGGAACATAGTTTCGGCAGATACTTTTCTTTTTGAGCGGGACTTCCGTTGATCTGAAGTTGATTGACACACAAGTTTGAGTGCGCGCCGTAAGACAGTCCAACCGAAGCAGATGCTCTTGATATTTCCTCAACCGCAACCAGATGGGCTAAATAAGACATTTCGGAACCACCATATTCTTCTGAAACTGTCATGCCCAATAATCCCAAATCTCCTAATTCTTTCCACAGATGTTGAGGAAACTCATTCTCACGGTCTACATCTTCAGCAATCGGCGCGATGCGTTTTTCTGCAAATTGCCTCACGGTTTCCCGCAGCATGTCTACTTCTTCATTCAGTTGAATATCCCAGTTCATTTTTATTTGCCTTTAGTGTTAGTTGGCAATTTCCGGAAAAAACAGCTAGGTGCACCGGTATGACAGGCAACACCACTTTGGTGTACTTTATAAAGCAGTGTGTCTTCATCACAGTCCACCAGCACTTCTACAATTTTCTGCAAATGACCGGAGCTTTCACCTTTTTTCCAGAGAGCATTACGTGAACGTGACCAATAATGCGCGAATCCGCTTTCTTGAGTTTTTTTAACTGCCTCCATATTGGCATAAGCCAGCATCAAAACAGCACCTGAACTTTCATCCTGGGCAATCACTGGCAATAGACCACCTTGTTTATCAAAAGCTAAATCCGCGATTGAGAGTTTGCTTTTAGGTTTTTCTGTTGTTTCGGCTTCAGTTTTTGACATCAGCTCTCCTTCTTAAGCTTCCGGGCGCATGGTAGGAAATAAAATAACGTCACGAATAGTGGATTGACCGGTGAGCAGCATGACAATTCTGTCAATACCAATACCAACTCCACCCATCGGTGGCATTCCATATTCCATCGCACGTAAAAAATCTTCGTCCAGCGGTTGTGTTTCTTTTTCTCCTCCGCGTCCGCGTTCGACTTGTTCCTCCATCAGACGTCGCTGAATCACAGGATCGTTCAATTCTGAATACGCATTGGCAATTTCCCAACCGTTAATGTAAGCTTCAAAACGTTCCAGCAATTCCGGATTTTCCCGATTTTGTTTACAAAGCGGACTTGTTTCTTTCGGATGATCAGTGATAAAAGTAGGCTGAATTAGTTGGGTTTCACAAGTTTCTTCAAAGACAAGTTGGGTTGCCAGTCCCCGGTTATAATCAGCGTCCAGTTCCCAGCCGTTTTCCTTGAGCAGATTTTTCACTTCGACGTCACTCATTTTTTCGAATGAAATTCCACCCAATGTTTGAATTGCGTCCAGCATGCTTAAACGTGGCCACGGTGCTTTTAAGTCAATCGTCTGACCTTCATATTCTATGACCGTAGTTCCGTTAACCGCAATTGCGCAGAGTTCACAGATGTTTTCCGTGTGACGCATAATTTCGTTGTAATCGACATATGCTTGATAAAATTCCAGTGCCGAAAATTCGGGATTATGGGTACGGTCAATACCTTCGTTACGGAAATCTTTGACAAATTCAAAGACTGCATCAAAACCTCCCGCAATGAGACGTTTCAAGTATAACTCATTCGAAATACGTAAATAAAATTTTTGGTCGAGTGCTTTGTGATGAGTTACAAAAGGGGTGGCGTTCGCTCCTCCATAAACTGCCTGGAGTGTTGGAGTTTCAACCTCCAAAAAACTTTCTTTGCGTAAATAATCACGAATAGTATTGAAGATTAAGGTCCGTTTCTGGAAAACAGCAGCAACTTTGGGGTTCAGTATTAAATCCAGATAGCGCTGGCGGTAACGTAATTCTTTATCTGTAACTTCATCATGAACAATGCGTTCACCGTCTTTTTCCTCCACTTTAGGCATCGGTATTGGACGAATGGACTTTGATAGCAGTTCAATAACGCTTGCACGTACAGTTAGTTCTCCGGTTTTGGTGTGCATCAAAGTTCCAGATATACCAAGGTGATCACCAATGTCACACAACTTAAACATTTCAAATGCTGTTTCTCCTACTGCGTCAAGACGCACATAGATTTGCAGGCGTGTGTGCTGGGCCTGGATATTACCAAAACTTGCCTTGCCCTTACCACGTACTGCTAGCAAGCGCCCCGCAATTGTCACGGTTTGCTCGTTCTCCATGAGCTGTTCCGACTGTTCGATTATTTCAGGAACAGTGTGGCTCCTTTTAAATGAATAAGGGTATGGCTCTGTGCCTAAATTACGTATCTTTTCCAGCTTGCCCAGCCGAATTTGTTGTTGATCTGCGTTGTTGTCCATCTAAAACTTCTTCTTTGTTGATCTTCTACCAAAAGATAGAAAAGTGTTATTAAATTTAACAATTAGCACTACTCGCTAGTGAGTGCTATTTTTTACTTGTGTTGAATTCAAAATACAGCTAGAATAGTTCAGTGAAATGAATTTATACGATTTTTCATAATTTCTGATTCACTTGAGCAACTCAGCATACGCTTTTTGTTGTTATAGCTCAATTAATTTTATTTAACAATAATCATAATAAGGAGAACTATGATTCGTCCCTTACAGGACCGCGTGCTTGTGCAACGCGTCGAAGCCGAAGACAAGACAGCTTCCGGTATTATTATTCCGGACACAGCTAAAGAAAAGCCTT
>JAPKDT010000196.1 GCA_028822475.1 SAR324 cluster bacterium | reverse complement strand
AAATTCGAGTAGCGCAGGGTCTCAAAGGTGCCGTCGTCCAGTGCGGAAGTACGCTACACGCAAACAACATGACTGATACACAAGCCACTGTCGGAGAACATGCTCTGGTCACTGAATCCATCGTCAATTCAAAAATATACTGTGGATCGACCCTCCAGGTAACTTCTGCAAAAGGTTATGTTTCCGGAGGAGTCCTGCAGGCCGGAAATCTGATCCGGCTGCCGAATGTCGGCGTGCCTGGAAAGGATGAGCCAATTGATGAAGATGAAGATTCTGAAAACGAACTACCGCAGACTATCATAGAAGTTGGGATTACACTTAAAAACCGTAAGCTGTTTAACGAACTTGAAAAAAAGGCCCAGGAATCTCTGCATTCGCTGCAGGACGATCTCGATAAAATTACTGCTATTATTGACGAATTGGAAGATATCGGCTGGGACGAGACAAAAATCGGTACTTTGACTGAACTTGAGTCAACGGCCAATAAATATGTCAGCAGTGCTATCTCCGATCTCCGTAAACGGGAAGCACAGGATGGAATCAACGAACTGAACAAGACCATAAACGGAGGCGTAGTTTTTATCACCGGAAAAATAACGGCCGGTACAGCAATCAACGTGCGTCGATCGCGCTATAATGTGCTTACAAGGACGACGGATAAAGCTTATAGTTTTGCTGAAAATGGAGTTCAGGCCACACCCTGCAAAGAACTTTTGAAACGTTACCAGGAATATTTCCTGAAATCTACGGTCTGATCTTTTTTTAAGGAAAAGAAATTGAGGAACTAAAAAGAACGAATGGATGATATAACCAGAAAAGATTTAGAACGACGTTTAAAGCGCGGTGATTCACTGAGGGAAATTGATATGACCGGACTGAATCTGGATGACTTCAATTTTGAAGGCGCGGCTTTTAACAAGTGCAAATTTAGCGGTAGCAGTATCAACCGCTCAAATTTTGCATTTTCACGTTTTGAAGCATGTCTGCTTAATGACTGCGAAATGCAGGAGTGCAACTTTCAGGAATCATCATTTGTGGAATGTGATTTCAGCAAATCTGATTTACGTGACAGTGTCTTGATCGAAGTCAACTTCCGGGAGACGGTTCTGAACAGTACCGATTTCAGTGGTTCTTTTCTTCAAGATGTGGTTTTGATCGAAGCCCGCGGTGATCTCATCAATTTTTCTTTTTCAAATTTAAACGCATCTAATTTTAGTGGTGCTAAATTTCACGTTTGTGATTTCAGTGCCTGCCACGGCTTAGGGATAAAAGCAACTGCTTCAGACTTTACTGGTTCAGATTTCAGGGGTGCACGGCTGGATACATCACAACTGCAGGGTGCAATTTTAAACTTTTGCAATTTTTCAGAAGCATCTCTGCAGGAATGTGATTTGAGCAAAGCCAGGCTTTTTTCCGCTACACTGGAGAACGCACGTTTAAATTCAGCGGTTTTGCACGAAGTTTTATTAATGGGTGCAAAAGCCAGCGGAGCAGAACTGACTGATACAGTTCTCAATAACGCTAATCTGACAAAGGCAGATTTCAGCAACAGCATTTTTGACGGTGCCTCCATGGTCGGAGTTATGGATCAGGACACAGTCTTTGACGGAGCCAGCCTCAAAGAAGTAAACCGATGAACTGGAAATTGCGCTGGAATCTTACCCTAATGCTTTTCCTACTGAGTGCAACAACGCTTTTTGCAGAATACCGTGCCTATGAGCTGGAGGTATTTGACCGGATTGCAAACACTTCACGCAAAGTCATCACCTCTTTTTCTCCGTCTGACTTTATTCAGGTAAACGGCGGACCTCAGCGTATCGGCATTATTATCAGGGCTTCCTGGATCTGCTATGGTGACACATCACTCTATAAAAAAGTATGTCCAACACCTAAAGCAATCAATCCCAGTTTCCAGCAGGGTGACCGCGTGCAGATTGTTTTGAAAAAACATCTGACTGATCAGTGGCTTGGTGTGATAGAAAACAGTTTTTTTCGCCCTGGTTTGCGGAGCAATGTATATGGGGTACGCTTTGTGGAACGCGGAAATCTTTATACACGTTATTACGAGTCGAATCTAAAAAAAGTTCCTTGAGGAAAATTTCTTAGCCAGTCTTGATCGTTTCTGCCTTTTGCGCTAAACTTCTGACTGCTCTTTAACTCAATTCGGTGCGTCTTCAACAGACGCAGAATAAATGAAAAATTTCCGCCTTTAAACGGAAAACTATGCTGCAAAATAAAATGGAAAAAATTAAAGCCGCGAGTCTAATGACCGCAATCAAAACACCTTATAAACCCGATGGTGACGTCGATTTGGAAAGCTATGACCGACTGGTAGAGGCACAAATTAAACATGGTGTCGAAGGTTTGATCGTTTGCGGAACTACTGGTGAAGGACATTTGATGGACTGGGAAGAGCATCTGATGTTGATTGCGCACAGCGTAAATAAGTTCGGTAACCAACTTGTCATTGTCGGCAATACAGGCAGCAACAACACACGTGAAGCACTCAAAGGCACCAAGTACGGTTTTGCTTTCGGCATGGACGCTGCGTTGCAGATAAATCCGTATTACGGAAAAACCTCTGTTGCGGGACTCAAAGAACATTTCAAGAGAGTCCTCGATTTAGGCCCTAGCATTATTTACAATGTGCCAGGACGTACTGGGCAGGATTTGCAGCCCGATTTAATTGAAGAACTCGCAGAGCATCCAAATTTAATTGGAGTAAAAGAATGTGCTGGTAACGAACGGATGGGCCACTATGAAGCACAAGGAATCGCCTGCTGGTCCGGAAATGATGATCAAAGTTTTGAGGGACGTCACCGACACGGTTCGCACGGAGTAATTTCAGTGACCAGCAATTTACTTCCAGGACTGATGCGGGAATTAATGGATACAGATGACCTTGAACTAGATGCCCGCTTGCAACCGTTGATGGCGTGGCTTTTTCATGTTCCCAGTCCAAATGCCCTCAACACTGTCCTCAGCATGACAGGTGCGGTTCAGCCTGTGTTCAGACTGCCTTACTCACCGGTTGACCGGCAGTCACGCCAGCAGGTGATTGATCTCCTTCAGGACTTTAAACCTGCAGACTGGGTGGGTTCCGGACTTGAACTGCTGGAAGACGAAGAATTTATTCTCTGCGCCTGAGAATCTTATCCTTCCCTGGCCCAGACCAGCAAGCTTTCCATCAGCTGATTTTTGAAACGTTCAGCGTCAACTTCAAGCGCGACCTGCATATTTTCCTCACCAAGAGGAGTGCGTCCGCGCCGATCGACCACAGTCATTCCACGGGTTAATTCTCCGTTCAACTCCACATCTACATAACGCTTTTCGGTTTTGACTAAGTCTGGAAAGAGGCAAACTCCTGCCGCCAGAGGATCATGCAGTACACAGCGTTTCCATCCAGAAAGACTTTCGTAGGCAGTCGAAATAAAACCGATGATTTGCAGTAAAAAAGCTGAGCGCTCATTAGCGATCTTCACTAAATCCTGCAGATCCTGCTCCTCCCAGTATACCTCATGGGTCACATCAAGACCGACCAGGGTCATCTCCATTCCGGAACGGAAAACAATTCTTGCGGCTTCCGGATCGTTGGCAATATTGGCTTCAGCTACCGCAGAAACATTCCCTGTGAAAACAGATCCACCCATGATCACAACTTTGCGGATTCTTTTGGCAAGATCAGGATCATGCAGTAATGCCACTGCAATATTAGTCAAAGGCGCAGTTGTGAGCAAAGTCAGTTCTCCGGCATATTCATGGCTCAACCGTAAAATCATCTCCACAGCGGATTCTTCTGAAGGCCCATTTTTCGGTGCCGGGAGAAAAGTATTTCCCAGTCCATCATCACCATGTACATAAGGAGCCGGATTCAAAGGAACCATCAGGGGCTGTTTTGCGCCGGCTGCGACTGGAATATCAAGTTCCAGCATTTCCCATATTTTAAGTGTGTTAAGTGTCGTCTGCCCAACTTCAACATTTCCACCAACAGTAGTACTGCCTAAAATTTCAATTTCACCCTTTTTTTGCGCGTGTGCCAGGTAAAAAAGAGCGAGGGCATCATCTATACCCGTGTCCACATCCAGTAGTAATTTAATCAACTTGTCCTTTTTGGTTT
>JAPKDT010000195.1 GCA_028822475.1 SAR324 cluster bacterium | reverse complement strand
CGGAATTGTCGAAGGACAGTGTTCAATTGCAAATGCAGAAAAAATGAAAAGCCTCCTGCCTCAGCAGTTTCCAAAATTACTGCCTGAAAAATCAACTACACCCCCAAAAGTAATTCAAACCCCTAAAAATATAACAGATATTACTTATAAATCACCAGAAGAATCTGGATAAAAAGTCGGGGTTAAACTCACTCTGGTTCATATCTCGGCTTCTCTTCGAGATGTAAACGAATTTTTTTTGTAACTCCACGGTTACTAGTAATTACTCCTCGCGGTCGAAAAGCTGGAAGAACATTCCTGATACTTTCTGTAGATTGTATTGGTTTTGAAGATATAATTAACGAAAATGCTTTGCGTTCAACTGCAAAATGAACTGACTGCACAGAATCCTGTATTGCCGCTACATTCAAAGTAAGATTAGCCCAGTTTCCCTGAATTTCCACTTGTTTTCCTGTTTTCAAGAGTTTCTCTATTTCAGTAATTTTATTCTCTACAGCAAGCCACTTGCTGAATTGTATAAAACGTTCAGTCACGGTTAAGGTGTCCTCCCGTTTGAGGTATACTTTAAGTATAGGAGCTCTGGTAAGTTTTCCTGGATGCATGGTCAGGGAACTCAAAGTTTCGTCGTGAAAAGCAATTCGGCATCTGAATTTCCCACTTAGCTCGCTGTTTTGTGCATCAATGAAAATCGTGGTTTCCGCAGCAGGGAGTGTACTGTTAATTTCAAAATCATTCCAAAAATATCTTGTTTCCAGCTCCGGTGCCAGAAACTGTACCTTCATTACATCTACATGTAGGGTATGTCCTGCTTTAAATACCTGTAAAAATGGCTTTAAATACAAAGATGACTGACTAATACAGGTCGCAAGATTCTGCAGATCGAGAGGCCAGAAACCAATTTCCAGAGTGCTTCTGCATTCACGACTGGCCTGCATTAAGGTGTTAAATCCGCGTCTGATTGAATTTGGGTTACCGATCAAAATAATTTTTTTCCAACCTGACCAAATTTCACGTTCTATAAGTTTTTCGAGGGGAGTGTCTCCTGTAGTCAAGAAAAACTCATTAGGCACCAACTGCTCCATGATACTCAATCCGTGACGTTTCCAGAATAATGAAATCCCCGGATGAGAATAGCTGTCCAGAATCAGATGCATTGGATATTTCATAACATTTCAGTTAGTTATTCTTTTTGGTTAAAGAGCTGCTGGTTTTTGCTTGTTTTAACTGCTGCAGTGCAAGTTGTGTTTGAAAAACCAGATCTTTCGGCAATCCGTCATTTTTTAAAACAACATCCGCATAAGCTAAACGTTCTTCCGGAGCAAGTTGTGAATCTATTCGAGAGCGTGCATCTGCTTTGCTCAAACCGTCACGTTCCTTTAATCTCTTCATGGCTTCCGCGGGATCAAGCGTTACTACCCAAATTTGTCCGCAAACCTTATGCCAATTAGCTTCAATTAATAAGGCTGCTTCTAAAAATACAATTTTGTTTACACTGTTTGAGACTAATTTTTCATATTCATTTTCTATCATCTCAGCAATCATAGGGTGGGATATTTCATTCAGCTGCATGAGACGACGCGGGTCAGCAAAAACTATTCTTCCGAGTATCTGACGATTTACAGTACCATCAGGATGCAAGATTTCTTTTCCAAATGTTTCTACTACTTTTTGGAAACCTGGGTTTACGGGGTCCAGAACTCTGTGTCCCAGTTTGTCTGCGTCGATAACTGCATATCCGTTTTCGCTAAGATATTTAAGCACAGTGCTTTTTCCAGAAGCAATACCGCCTGTCAGTCCAACCAGCCCAGATTTTTTATCTTTGGAAATCATTATATATTTTTAACGAAATATTGATATTTGATAAATAATACTATGCAGCCAATGGATATCTTCTACATGTCAGCATAAAACTAACAGCAAGTTTGAGCAAGACACGAATTTTCATTTAAATATAAAAAATGTCTTGACAATTATGCTCAGTTCCATGAAATTCAGGCATGAAAAACAAGCTATAAATAGCTGGCTGTTTAAATCAAGAGATTAAATGGCCAGTCCTGTTTCATTGATTTTAACCAGGGAGAAAATATGGAAGCTACTGAAAAAACTGTTTCTCGAGTTGATTCTGTGACTGATGTGTTGTCGGGTAAATTGAGTGATATTTTAGACCAGAAGACCAAGGGAGTGATTCAGGTTAACAGCGATTGCATTGTTGCTGCTGCAGCCAGGAAAATGCGTGACGATAAGGTTGGTGGACTGATGGTAGTGGAAGATGACACATTGGTTGGTATTTTTACGGAACGTGACTTGATGAGCCGTGTTGTTGCAGAGGGCTTGGATCCAGAAAAAACTAAGGTTGCTGAAGTTATGACTTCTTCAATTGCAACTGTACCACCGGAAACTTCAGTCAGCGAGGCGGCAAATTTAATGTCTCAAAATAGGATCAGGCATCTTCCTGTACTGCAAGACGGGAAGTTGTATGGTGTGATTTCTGCTGGTGATATTCTTGCCTGGAAGCTCCGTGAACAGGAATTTACCTTGCACCAGTTAGAGGATTATTTTTTCAAATCCTGACCTGTTTATACGTTACACTTATCAGTCAACTAGTAAATTTACGTTGTACTGTGATGGCAAGAGAGTCTTATCGGGTAATTTAGAGTAAATTTGGTTGTAGTCTTTAGATGTTTGTGAACAGGTATTGTGGGAAAACAAACAAGCAATTCTGTTTTTGATTATCCTTCTTTGTGGTGCTTTTGTTACTATAATATCTGATTATATTGATGCTTATCCTAAATCAAAACTCACGCCTTGTGCCAAAGGCAAATCGGAAGAATAATTGATGGTATTGGTTTGACGGCGCATGTAGGATTTCCATGCATCCGATCCTGATTCCCTTCCGCCTCCGGTATCTTTTTCTCCTCCAAACGCACCGCCGATTTCAGCTCCTGAAGTTCCGATGTTGATGTTGGCCAGTCCGCAGTCAGAACCTTCATGCGAGAGAAATTTTTCGGATTGCTGAAAGTCTCGCGTGAAAACCGCAGATGACAAACCTTGAGGCACGTCATTTTGTAGGCGTAGTGCTTCGTCAAAATTCTGGTAGCGAATCAGGTAGAGCAATGGAGCAAAAGTTTCATCCTGCACAATCGGCCAGTGGTTTTCCACTTCCGCAAGGGCAGGGCGTACGTAAAACTCTGAAGAATGTCCTTCCAACACATCACCACCATAAATTATGTTTCCGCCTTGTTCTCGGATTGCCGTCAAAGCATTCCGGAAGTTTTTCACTGCAACTTCGTCTATCAATGGGCCGATTAGTGTGTTCTCATCCAGCGGATTTCCTACACGGTTTTCAAGTTGTGAATAGGCTTGTACAAGTTGGTTTTTTACATCTTCGTAAATTGACTCATGGATGATAATCCGGCGTGTGCTGGTACAACGTTGACCGCATGTTCCCACAGAACCAAAAACAATTCCCGGAATCGCAATCTTCAAATCCGCACTTTCGGTGACAATAATAGCGTTATTACCGCCAAGTTCTAAAATGCTTCGTCCCAACCTTGAAGCGACTTTAGCAGAAACTTTACGTCCCATTTCGGTGGAACCTGTGGCAGAAATCAAGGGGACTCTTTTATCGTTAACTAGCGTTTCCGCAATTTCTTCATTAGTGCCGATTACGAGGTTAAATACGCCTTCCGGAACTTCATTATCTTTCATTACTTTAGCGATGATACGCTGTAGAGCAATTGAGCACAAAGGTGTTTTTGGACTGGGTTTCCAAATCGAAACATTCCCGCAAACAGCTGCGATCATTGCGTTCCATGACCAAACAGCGACTGGAAAATTGAAAGCGGATATTATACCCACAATTCCTAGAGGATGGTACTGATCGTACATACGGTGTCCGGGACGCTCCGAATGCATAGTTGAACCGTAGAGCTGACGTGAAAGACCAACCGCAAAATCACAAATGTCGATCATTTCCTGCACTTCTCCCAAACCTTCCTGATAAATTTTTCCCATTTCCCAGGATACTAATTTACCCAGATCGTCTTTTGCTTCACGTACTGCGTTGCCAATTTGTCTTACGATTTCACCGCGCTGCGGGGCCGGGACTTTACGCCATGCCGGAA
>JAPKDT010000194.1 GCA_028822475.1 SAR324 cluster bacterium | reverse complement strand
GCTTTTAACCAGGTTTGAAAACTGAAAGGCTGATTTGGAATCTGGAGCGGTTTTTCAAAGCTAAGTGGACAATCAAGGTCAGCCAGCCACTGCAACCATTCTTCCCACTTTTTCTTCGTTTCCTGTTCTAGCAGGTATTGCAGTAACCGCTCTTCAAGTGCATCGTTGATGCTTGCCATTCTGAACCTCTCTTGATACCAAACTCAGTGTTTTCCGCTTCCTTCTACAGAGTACATAAAGTCCAGAAAAGCACGGACTGCGGTACTTTCTCCAAATGTTTCCTCTATAATCCGCAGTGCTTCATCATTTTTCAGTTCAGAACGATAAAAAATTCTGTGTGCTTCCAGTATTTCACCGATTGCTTCACGACTGAAACCCCGGCGTTTTAAGCCGACAATATTGACACCTTTTACTTCAAAACGATTCCCGTAACCTGTGGCGTATGGTGGGATGTTGCGGTCAATCAGGGAAGCTGCGCCCGTGTAAACATAAGATCCAACACTCAAGAATTGAGCAACACCGTTTTGCCCACCGAGGGTTACGTAGTCGTCCAGAGTGACATGTCCACTCAGGCCGGTGTAATTTGCCAGAATGTTGTGGTTGCCTATGCAACAGTCGTGAGCAACGTGCACGTAACCCATCAGCAAGTTGTCGTCTCCAATTACAGTCTTTCCGCCGCCGCCTACTGTTCCACGATGCACGGATACGCCTTCACGAAAGGTGTTATTGCTGCCGATTGTGACGAGTGTTTTTTCCTGATTATATTTTAAATCCTGTGGTTCTCCACCTATGTAGGCCGAGGGGTGAAAAATATTTTCTGCGCCTATTGTGGTTTGACCATCCAGGGTGACGTGAGATTTCAACCGACATCCATCACCAATTGTGACTCCTGAACCAATCACGCAATACGGACCAATTTCGACATCTGCACCAATCTGTGCACCGTCCTCTACGATAGCAGTTGAATGAATTTTATTCATAAGCAGTTATAAAAGCACGGGGTTTAGATTTTGTTGCTGAGATAATTAAAAAATCTGCAGATTCATTGTGTGCTAATTGCAACCCTAAAGTCAAGAAAACACTGCGTGAGCAGGAGGACACTATACTCTCACTCAGCTTGGCCCGCTAAACTTAAAGGCAAGGTTCACGAATTGCATTCAATTTGCAGTAAGATGCTACTTTTGAAAATTAAAAAAACACTGAATTATGCTTAAATATACATTTTCCCTGCTAACCCTACTTCTCTTTGCAATTCCAGCAGGAGCAGAAACTTTACGCCTCAACAGCGGAGAATCGCTGGAAGGCAAAATAAGGATCATGGATGAAAAAACTTTGTATATTGAATCAAATCTGACTGCGCAGGAATTAAAAATTGACAGGGCGGATTTGAGTCTGATAGAGTTTGACACATCCGGACGCAGTCTGGCACGTAGAATCGGTATTGGTTTTCATTATCGTCCGAATGGAAATGAGGAAAATCTATCAGTTAAAAACTGGATCAGCGAGATTGATTCCGCGGAATTGATGGTAGGTTACAGTTCTGGTTCAGTGAATACTTTCGGCGTTGAATTACGTTATGCGAGAGTTTTCAAGGTTGAAGGTACAAGTGACCTTTTTTATGGCGCCGGCACAGGACTCATTTCCAAAGACAGCAAACGTGGTACGGCATTTAGATTTTTTTCCGGGGGTGAGTTTTTCCCGAGGAGCAGTCCTAATTTTGGTATTTCACTTGAATTAGGAGTGCTACGTAAGCAGGGAGTAGGTGACGACACTCAAGGTTTCTATAACGCAATATCAGCACGTTACTATTTTTGATTGCGTGATAACATGGGCAAAAAAAGCTCAACTTCGTCCAGTCTTACTTTTGAAGAATCGGATCAGCAGGATTCTTTGATGGAAAAGATCTTTGACGGTATCAGTGATATTCCGGACAAAGAACCTCCCTTGGAAATTCAGCTTTCCAAAGCTTCTCCGAAAAAAAAACAAGCCTCACCATATAATACTGTTTCAAGACCTGACCAGGAGTTGGACTTGCACGGCAAAACTCGTGAAGAAGCAATCATGATGGTGCAGAATTTTGTAATGACGTGTCATGCAAATCAATTCCGTACCGCTTTGATCATCACCGGAAAAGGCCGCAATTCAGGAAATCAGGGACCTGTGCTAAATAAAGAAGTTAAGCATTGGCTTGAACGTAACGGCAAACCTTATCTGCATGATTATCATGACGCACTTCCTCGTTTTGGAGGGTCCGGAGCAATCTGGCTGAATTTTAAATAAAATAGTAAATATTTCTAAATTATTGTTATTTCTGAGGGAGCAGGAAATATTTCTTCTAAATTACTGCGGACCTTTGACTTTTGCAGGACAGTAAATAATCAGTAAATTAATTGATAACTCCTGGAATTGCAAGTGTGAAGCATGGAATAGTTACCTCAAATTCTTCACCCTCAGTGGTTGTCATTTGATAAGATCCCTGCATCGTTCCCACTGGTGATTTTAGATGAGAACCGCTAGTGTATTCATACTCCTGATCTGGGTCCAATACAGGCTGATCACCTACCACACCTTCGCCACGTACCTCGTTTGTCTCTCCGTTGCTGTCTGTGATAATCCAGTGTCGCCGTAAAAGCTGTACTGTTCGCGTGCTCAAGTTTTTTAATCGTATACGATAAGCAAAGACGTAGTGATCTTCTTCAGGTAAAGAATGCGTTTCTAGGTAAAATGATTCAACCTGTACCTGAACTCCTTCGGTGATTGCTTCTTCCATTTCTTCCTTTAAAATTCAATCAGTAAAAATATTTTCAAATTTTGATTTGAGTTATACCGTAATTGTGGAAAATGGCAAAGAAAAAGTGACAGAGCTACAGAAATGTCTGCATAACTTGCCCTTCAAACAAACATCTAGTAAAATATTTATTCTCAAACAGTCTACCTGTTAAATTATTAACAACGGCTTTTTTCCGTGTAATTTATGAAATTTGTTGATTCAGTCAAAATCCATGTACGTTCCGGAAACGGCGGAGCGGGATGCACTGCATTCCGGAGGGAAAAATATATTCCGCATGGAGGACCTGATGGAGGAGACGGCGGAAAAGGTGGAGACGTATTTTTGTTAGGAGACCTTGGGAAGAATACCCTGCTTGATCTTTCATTTCAACAGCATCAGCATGCGGAACATGGAGCGAGCGGGGGTGGTAGCGATAAACACGGACGCAACGGTAAGGACCTTCACATTCACGTTCCGTTGGGGACAGTGGTCAAAGATATTGAAACAGGGGAGATTTTTCTGGAGGTGGTTGAGACAAAAGATTACCTGCTTTTTCCGGGTGGACGCGGTGGACGTGGCAACGCGCGTTTCAAAACATCAACGAACCGTGCCCCTGAATATCACCAGCCAGGTGAAGAGGGACATGACTGCTGGGTTCGGCTGGAGCTTAAATTGATGGCAGATGTCGGCTTAGTTGGTTTCCCAAATGCGGGAAAATCTACACTGATCAGCAGTGTTTCGCAGGCACGTCCAAAAATCGCGGATTACCCATTCACCACACTTGTACCGCAACTTGGTGTTGTTAAAATCGCGAATCTTGATCCATTTGTGATTGCGGATATTCCGGGGATCATCGCGGGAGCACACGACGGCAGAGGACTGGGAGATCGTTTTTTACGTCACATTGAGCGCACGGCAAGTTTGCTGCTGTTGCTCGATGTTTCAGGATTTTCCGAAAATCCACCTCAGGAAGAATATACAACTTTGATTGAGGAACTGGAACTTTTTTCACCAAAACTTTTGAAAAAGTCGAGGGCAATTGCCCTCACAAAAATGGATAGTGTTGCCGACAATGATGAATTGGATGAACTGCAGAAGTTTCTTGAAGAAGCGGGAGAAACTGTCTTTCGTGTTTCTTCTGTAAGTAAAAACGGAATCCCGGAGTTACTTCATTATCTGGGCGAAGTGGTGAAGAAGGAGCGCTTGCTTGAAACAGAAACACCACAGGAAATTGAGCAGGCCCCACTTCCCGTTGACTCGATTTGGGACGATTTTAGCTGACAAATGCTTTGCAGGAAGCATACACTGTTATATGGCAGATGCTGATGAGCGAAAATTTAAAACTTTTGCTAAATCTTACAATTAATTTTTCAACGAT
>JAPKDT010000193.1 GCA_028822475.1 SAR324 cluster bacterium | reverse complement strand
AATCGGCTTGCCGACACGGGCAGGAAAGAAATCTGTCCCTCCAGCCAGCAAAGTCAGGGAATGCTCACTCAACACAGAGAGAGCGTCTTCGAGATTGTCTGGTCTAAAATATGGAATCATAGGTAAATTTTAAAATAAAAAGAAAAAGCAGGAAAATTAAATGAATCAAGTTTTCAAAAGTTTTTGTCTGCACAACAGACTAACTCAAGAGAGTCTTGATGACAACTTTAAAGGAGCAAAAAAATATATTTGTAAAATTTTATTTTATTTATTTGTGAACCTTAAGACGGCGTTCAATTTATTAGGCAATTTTTCAAAGAAAAAGCAGATAAGAATCTTGCCCGTAAAAATTATTTCATGTAGTATGCATGCTTATCCCACTTCCAGAAATAATCCGTAAAAACATGTTCACCCACCTCCATCTTCACAGTCAATACTCTTTGCTTGAGGGAGCAATCCGTATTAAAGATCTGGTTCCTGCGTTAAAAAGTAAAGGCTTTGAGTCCTGCGCCATTACTGATCACGGCAACATGTTTGGTGCGATTGAGTTCTATCATACCTTGAAAGAATCAGCATTGAAACCGATTATTGGTGTGGGTGCGTCTGTGATTGAAGGTGCTTTTTCTGAGACAGGAGGTGAATCGGGGCGGAACAGAATTAATGCTGGACAGACACAGTTTCTTTGTCAAAATCGTGAGGGTTATCACAATCTCGGCTATTTGGTGAGCCTCAGTTATACCGAAGGTAAAGTAGATGGTGTTCCATGTGTCAATCATCAACTGCTGGAAAAATATCACTCAGGTCTGATCGCGCTTAGTGGAGGAATGAACGGAGAAATCAGCCGCCATTTTCTTGCAGGACGTCCGGACGACGCACGTAGAGTTGCGATGTGGTACCGAGATGTTTTTGTCGACCGATACTACATTGAACTGCAAAATACAGGACTTCCGGAACAAACTGGATTGAACACACAGTTAGTCGGCCTCGGACATGAATTGGGAATTCCACTTGTTGCAACAAACGATTGTTTTTATCTCACTCCGGAAGAAGCGGAAGCTCAGTATATTCTCTGGCTGATGGGCCAGCAGCGTAGAGTGACAGACGACCAGGTTCCACTGCAGTCAGGAAACCAACGTTACTTAAAAAGTGCGGATGAAATGCTTTCTGCATTTAAAGAACTTCCGCTGGCTGCACTGGAAAATACGAGCAAAATTGCAGAGCAATGTGAACTGACTCTTGAAAATAATAAAATCTTTCTACCGCAAATTCCCACAAAAGAAGATGAAACTGTTGATTCAAAATTGTCTGATGATGCAAAAAAAGGTCTGGAAAAAAGAATAGTAAAACTTTACGAACTGTATGCGCCCGAAGTCTCTTTTGAAGAATTTAAGCAGCCTTACACGGAGCGTTTAAGTTTTGAATTGGAAGTTATCATTCAAATGGAATTTCCGGGGTATTTTTTAATTGTTTCAGAGTTTATCAAATGGGCCAAAGATAACGGCGTTTCGGTTGGTCCCGGAAGGGGATCCGGAGCAGGTTCACTGGTCGCGTATGCCTTACTCATTACCGATGTTGATCCTCTTCGTTATGGGCTACTCTTCGAACGTTTCCTAAATCCATACCGTGTCAGTATGCCTGATTTTGATATTGATTTTGATGTAGAGGGTCGTGAAAAAGTGATTGAGCATGTGCGTGAAAAATATGGAGATAAAAATGTCTGTCAAATATCCACTTTTGGTTCTCTCAAAGCTAAAGCTGTTGTACGTGGGGTAGCGCGGGTACTGAATTTCCCATACTCTGAAGCAGATAAAATAGCAAAACTTGTTCCGAATGATTTGAATATCACTCTCGATCAGGCACTTGAAAAGGAGCCTGAATTGGCAATCCTCGCCGCTGAAGGTAGTGAAAATGAACAGCGTTTGCTTAAGTTCAGTCGGCAGTTGGAAGATTTGAATACTCACCTGGGGACTCATGCTGCAGGTGTGATTATCATGAATCAGGATATCCGTGAGGTGATGCCTGTCTGCACAGGGAAAGAGGGGACGCTGCAGTCGATGTTCCCTATGAAATATGCAGAGGATCAAGGCGCGGTAAAGTTTGATTTCCTCGGTTTACAAAATCTTTCCACGATTGACAATACACTTGATTTGATCAGTAAAAGCCGTACTGACTCAGCAAAGGTAGACATCACCCGCATTCCGATGGACGATCCGTTAACGTTTAAATTATTTTGCCGTGCGGATACAATCGGAGTTTTCCAGCTCGAATCTTCAGGGATGAAACGTCTTGTGTCCAGCATGCAGCCCTCCGCATTTGAAGACATTGTGGCGATTTTGGCTCTTTATCGTCCGGGACCTTTAGGTTCCGGAATGGTCGAAGATTATGTGCAGTGCAAGCATAAGCGAAAGCGAGTTGTTTTCCCGCACCCGCTGATGGCGGAAATATTGAAGGAAACGTACGGTGTGATGGTCTATCAGGAACAGATTATTCAAAGTGTACAGGTTTTGGCGGGATTTTCTTTGGGTCAGGCGGATTTGTTGCGTCGTGCAATTGGTAAAAAGACGGTTGAGATATTAGCTGAGCAGCGCTTCCAATTTGTAGAAGGCTGTTTGAAAAATACAAAATTTGTGGAGCAGTGCCCACAGGAGAGTACTCCTGAAACCAAAGCTAATGAGATATTTGACACGATTAACTATTTTTCCGGTTACGGATTTAACAAGTCTCACAGTGTTGCTTATGGTTTGATTTCCTATCAGACAGCTTATCTCAAGGCGCACTATCCGGCGCAGTTGATGGCCGCGTTGTTTAATGGCTCGGTCAACAACCAGGACAACATCATCAGTTACATCAGTGAATGTAAAGCGATGGGGATCAAAGTTTTGCCTCCGGATGTAAATCTCAGTTCAAAAACTTTTACGGTTGCACTAACGGAGTTTAGAATAACCGATATCACCTTAGCGCATTTTGAACGTGATTTTGCCAGCAGCAGTCAGCTTAACGAAACATTCCAGCCAGACTTGCTGGAAGCTCTTCGTAAATCTCTGAAAACATTAAAAAATAAAGATTTCCAGGATGAAGCTGAATTGCTGGAAATAATAGTAAAAAACACAGAAGCTGAAAGCGAACTCAAGCAAACATTGCTGTTAAATTCAAGCTCCACTTTTGCATCATGGTTACGCAGTGAGGCAAGAGTAGAAGTGATTCGTTTTGGTTTGAATGCTGTTAAAAATGTAGGTGGAAAAGCAGTTGATGCTATTTTGAAAGTCAGAAGTGAGCATGGAGAGTTAACGGATTTTATGGAATTCATGAAGAAAGTTAATTTAAATGAAGTTAACCGCCGGATGTTAGAAACTCTGGTCAAATGCGGTGCTTTTGATTCATTGCATGAAAATCGTGCTCAATTATCTGCTGTCCTCGATAACGCGTTTCATTTAGCGCAGGAATTTCAACGTGCGGAAGAATCCTCGCAGGATTCTTTCTTTTCCTTGATGGATGCAGGTGACGCAGCAGCAACGGAAACTCAGCTTGAGTTTCCGGAAGTACGTAACTTGGCTAAACGGGAACGTCTCCAGCAGGAAAAGGCGGCACTGGGATTTTATGTTTCAGGCCATCCTCTGGACAGTTATACTTCTGAAATTAAACTGCTGGCCACGACCACGGACAAATTAAAAGAAGGTGCGCACGCGGAAAAAAACAAAGTTTCACTGATCGGAATTATCGTCAATAACACAGTACGTTTGAACCAGAGCAATGCAAAGTTTGCCATTGCTACTCTGGAAGATACACGCGGCACTCTTGAGTTTCCTGTCTTTGCCACGGTTTATGAGAAAGATGGAGAATTGCTCGAAAGTGACGAACCGTTGCTGATTTCCGGAAGGGTAAATATTCGTGATGAGGAAGTGGGAATGTTTGTGGATAATATACGTCGCTTGAGTGAAATCAGGGAAACAGAAGCAAAAAGCATGTCTATCAAAATTGGGCCAGCTCCACTGCCTCCGGAAGCGATAGGTTTGTTGCGTAGTATACTGCAAAAATATTCTGGAGAAAAACCGTTCACTTTTTCGGTTCAGGCACCAGAAGCAACCTCTGTGACCATTACTCCGGATGAGCGGATAAGTTTTAGCTCCGCTTTAATTGAAGAACTTGAAGAACTCCTGCC
>JAPKDT010000192.1 GCA_028822475.1 SAR324 cluster bacterium | reverse complement strand
CATAGTTCTCAGGTCATAGTTCTCAGGTCATAGTTCTCAGGACATAGTTCTCAGGACATAGTTCTCAGGGAACAGATTATAGTTACAGTATGAGCCAGACGTAGTACTGGTCCTGAGAAATTTTTAACAAGAATTCAAACTTGGAACGGGCACGTCATTTCTTCTTAAAATAAAGCCTCTGAGAAGATTTACAGCAATCTTCGAATTCAAGATTAACCTTGCCGTTTTTCACCAATAATGATCCAATAACACGCTGATTTATTATAAAATTTTCCTTTTTAGAGTTCAATTTTGCTTGATCCCACAGTTCTCATTTTTTTAAGTAGTGGCCTTTTTTTAGGCTGGTCACTTGGCGCAAATGACGCGGCCAATGTTTTCGGTACTGCAGTTGGTAGCCGCATGGTTCGTTTCACGACTGCAGCCGTTATTTGCGGCATATTTGTGGTTCTGGGTGCTTTTGTCAGCGGAACCGGCGCGGCACAAACTTTGGGTAAACTAGGAGCTGTAAATGCACTCGGTGGTTCCTTCATGGCGGCACTGGCGGCAGGTTTGACAGTTTACTGGATGACTAAGCTGGGCTTGCCTGTATCAACGAGTCAGGCGATTATCGGTTCAATTATTGGCTGGAACCTGTTTAGTGATTCTTACACAGATATTTCTTCCTTACTGAAAATTCTTTCCACCTGGATTATTTGCCCTTTGCTTTCTGCAATTATTGCTGCACTTTTGTATTCAACGGCGAAGCTCTTTGTCAGAAAAATAGGGATAGGGCTGATACGTTTTGACGGCTATACCCGTCTAGCCTTAATCCTTGCAGGAGCCTTTGGAGCCTATAGTCTGGGAGCTAACAATATTGCCAACGTGATGGGTGTTTTTGTTCCAGTTGCGCCTTTTCCAGATATGCAGTTTGGGCAAGACTTCAGTATATCTTCCGCGCAGCAGCTTTTTTTAGTAGGCGGACTGGCTATCGCTGTAGGTGTCTTCACTTATTCTAAGCGTGTGATGATGACCGTAGGTTCCGAATTGATGACTCTCACACCATTGGCTGCATGGGTAGCCGTAATGTCACACTCAATCGTACTTTTCCTTTTTGCCTCTGAACGCCTGGAACAACTGCTGGCCAATATGTCTCTTCCTACCATTCCGCTAGTTCCTGTTTCAAGTTCCCAAGCTGTGGTTGGAGCCGTGATTGGAATTGGGATGCTGCAGGGAGGCAGGGAAATCCAGTGGCCGCGTGTTTACAGCATTGTCAAAGGCTGGGTTATCACACCGATTATTTCATGTTTGCTTTGTTTTGTCGGTTTGTATTTCCTGCAAAATGTTTTCCAGCAAACAGTGCAGCGTGCTTCAAATTATGAGCTTTCTGGCAGTGTCATCGAAAAGTTTCAAAAAGAGGGAATCGAAACGGATGGACTGCAAGAACTTGATGGGAAGGTTTTCCAGAGTTCTGCAGAAGTTGTACGGAGAGTTAAAGATAAAGTTTCTCTGTCCAGCAAACAGGGACTAAAAGTTGTGGAATACTCTTTACAAAAAAGCCTGTTTGTAACTGCTGAAAAAATAGCTGACTTGGACAAAAATGGACTTTCTTCTGCACAACTGGAAGCATTGAGCAAATTGGAGGGACAGACTTACAACTTCGCTTGGCAACTGGGAGATGCATTAGCCGAAATCAGTCCGGAATGGATCGTTCTGGGTGGAGGGCTTAAGAACAAATTACATGACCGTAAAATTAAACAGAAACTGGCCTATTTATACAGAAATTTTCAACGGAGTAAAATATGAATCCTTTGAGTTTATTTTTTAAAAAACAGTATGCAGTAGAAGAAAAGATTCAACGCCTCTTGCGTTACCTCGAAGATATGGCGCATCTTTATCAGGAAACCTATAAGGCCTTTCTTGATGGAAGAGTTGAGGACTTAACTCAAGGTAACACGGAGCTTGGTAAAATCGAAAAAGAATTGGATGATCTTGGTCGTCAGATTCAAATGTCCTTGCTGCACGAGTCCTTAATGCCTGATTCACGGGATGACCTGCTCTGGTTTTTGACCAAGATGGATAAAGTGCCAAGCAGTTTCAAACATTCACTTAGCGATATTGTCCTCGAAAAACCGGAAATTCCTGAAGACTTTCATCTACCGCTGAAAGATATGCTGGGGCACACTCATGATGCGGTGAAAGCACTGGCAAATGCCACGGATGCTCTTTTTTCAGACTTGAGGGCTGTTCGGCAGCATGTGGAAGAAGTCGGTCGTCAGGAAAGTATGGTTGATAAAATAGAATATAAACTCTTGCAATCGGTTTTTGAGGATGAAAAATTTGAACTGGCGCGGAAGTATCAACTAAAAGGTATATTGAAACAACTCGGAGCGGTCACAAATCTTGCGGAAGACGTTGCGGACGCAGTGCTGATTCTGGCCACCAAGCATTCAACTTGAACACCTTCGAAGATCAAGAATCACGACTTTTTGGACGGTTATTGAGAATCTCTGATATATTCTGCTGCGGAGCAATAATCGGTGTCTGGAATGATTCTGCCGCTAGTTCAATCTTTTGCACATTCAATGGACAAGGGTTATGACCGAGGCAAAAACCCAACACGTCCCCTGGTCAACACTAACAAAGGAAGGGCACCTTTCCCGCGTGTTGCTATTGTGTTTCGGTGTTTGGCTCTATGCTGCAGATTCTACACTGGTTGCCACCGTGATGCCGGTTGCAGTGGAGGACATCGGCGGCCTACCTTACCTGAGTTGGACCTACACGCTCTATCAGCTTGGTTCAGTGGTGGCTGGAGCCATCGCAGGATTGATGGTAATCCGCACAGGGATTGCCAAGGCACAAATCGTTGCCGGAATTATCTACGTCATCGGCTGCGCTCTAAGCGGTTACGCCCCGGACATGACCACCATGATCTTCGGACGCCTCCTGCAGGGCATGGGCGGTGGCGGATTGGTGTCAATTGCTTTCATCGGCGCGTCTACCCTGTTTCCGAAAAAACTATGGGTACGGCTCATTGCCGTGATTTCAGGGGTCTGGGGAGTATCCTCTTTGTGTGGACCGTTGATCGGTGGTTATTTTGTGGCAGCGGGAAATTGGCGAATGGCGTTCTGGGCGTTTGCGGCACAGGGATTGGTGGCAGTGCTGGTGGCACCTCCGCTCTTAAGGCGGAAATTCCAGACACAAAAGAAACAGACACAGGCTCTACCCTTAGCTCGGTTGGGTCTTTTAGCAGTCGCGGTGCTGGCAATCTGTCAAGCCGGGGTAGTAACAAACACCGGAATCGCCTCTGTCTTATGTGTGGTCGGGATTGTGTTGTTATTGTTCTTCTTCAAACAAGACGCAGACAGCGAAAACAGGATTTTTCCGCGCGGCATCCTCAATCCCAGGACAGTCTCAGGTTCAGGCCTGCTGATGATATCGTCACTCTTCATGGCAACCATCTCGCTGACGGTTTATGGACCACTCCTCATGTACATCATCTTTGGAGCAGACCCTTTGATAGCGGGTTACATCATTGCCTTGGAGTCACTGGGCTGGACTATCGTTGCCATCAGTACATCCGGTGTCAGAGAGCACATTGAACCGCGCCTGATCCGACTGGGGGCATTATTTGTAAGCATTTCGATGGTGGGCTTGATTTACGCCATGCCTTCAGGTCCACTCTGGTTGATTGCGTTACTTGCCACCTTGATGGGAATGGGTTTTGGTATGTCATGGACCTTTGTCTCAAAGAGAATCATCGCCAATGTTCCGGAAACGGAGCGCACTCAGGCATCGGGCTCAATCCCCACTTTCCTGCGCGTGGCAATGGCGTTGGGATCTGCACTGAGCGGTATCATTGCCAACTTCTCCGGATTTTCAGAGGCAAGCAGTGTTGCCGTTGCCAGGAACGTAGCTTTCTGGTGCTTCGCCGCTTTTGTTCCGCTGATGTTTGTCGGACTCTTTTTCGCATGGCGCGTCAGCCGTGAGTGAGTTGGTTCCCTTCCCTAAATTGTTAGCCAAGTTGCATACTTACTTCTCGGCAACCAAGTTCTGAGTTTGCACCCCTAATTTTTCAATTCCGAGGTGCATAGTTTGTCCTGCTCTCAGGTAGATTGGTTCGGGTTTCTGACCTAAACCAACTCCGGGCGGTGTTCCGGTAGAAATAATATCTCCGGAATGTAGTGTAAAAAACT
>JAPKDT010000191.1 GCA_028822475.1 SAR324 cluster bacterium | reverse complement strand
ACTCAAGTGACGAGCAACCGACTCAAAAGTGTGGAGAAAGTTAAGTGACGGAAATCCTTTAAAACCATCCATAAATATACCTAATGCTAATCATTAAAAAAGATCAATTGTAATTAATGTTCATCACTTGTAAAACAATTACTTAAGGGTATCAAGAGAAAAATAATATTTTTATTGATTGATTAGTATTATTGTTATTTTGATTAGTACAGATAATTTATAAGCATTATGTAAGAGTAGTTAACTTACATACTTTCACAGAGCATTATCATGATAGTTCGTGCCTACACATTCATTCTCGTAGCCTGTTTTTTATGGTCTCTGAATCCTGTCGCCAATAAAGTTGCGCTTGTTGATATCGCCGTTCCGCAGCTGGTTTTTATGCGCGCTGTTTTTGCCGCGCTAATCCTGTTTAGTGTAGCTCTATTTACAGGCCACAACTTCAGACCAAAGCAGATTGGCTGGCGTCCGTTTGTGCTTGGCATACTTGATCCGGGATTGACTTCCCTGCTTTTTGTTACTTCGCTGACTGTACTGAGTGCCTCCAACACAGTCTTAATAATGGCCTTGATGCCATTCTCTCAGACGATTCTCGGACGTATGGTATTGAAGGAAGATTTCCAGTCCTCAGTCTGGATAGGTGGTGTCCTTGCTATTTTTGGGCTTGCAATATTTTTCATAGGAGAAGATTTTAATGGGTCAGAGAGTCTCTGGGGAAACGCGCTTTTGCTGACAGTATTTTGTTTGATGGCGGTTAGCCAGTTGCTGACACGCAAGATTATGATATCTGAAATTCCAACGATTCTGGTTACTACAAGTCAGATGTTTTCCGCCGCGACTGTTCTACTGGTTTATTTACTGATATTTGGCGATCTTGATAGTCCGCTTCAGGTATCAACCGGAACAGTTATGACCTTGGTTTACCTGGTATTCTCGATGGCAATTCCATTTTTTCTATACAACCAGGCAATGCGTCACATTCCAGTCGGCATGGCTAGTTTATTACTGGTTTTGATCATTCCTTTTGGATTTTTATTTGCAGCAATATTTTTGGGAGAAGAGATCACCCTGCTCAAGTCAAGTGGTGCGGTGTTGGTTATGATCGGAGTAGCCTTACCCCAGATCCTGCAGTCACGGAAAAAAACTTATAGTGTTTAACGGAAATGAAACAGTTTTAGGCTTTTCATGATTGTCTCAGATATGAAAATTAATTAATCAATGAGTAAGCTCATAAAAAAAGTGGCGCTGATCGGAGGAGGTGTGATCGGCGGAGGCTGGGCCGCGCGTTTTTTGTTGAACGGTCTTGACGTGAACGTCTTTGATCCGTCTGACAGCGCGGAGCGTAGTCTGAACGAAATGCTGTCCAACGCCATACACGCTTATTCGAAACTGACAATGGCTCCGCTCTTAAAACCGGGCAAGCTGTTTTTTTTTGATTCGCTTGAAAAGGCAGTTCAAGATGTAGAGTTTATTCAGGAAAGTGCGCCGGAACGTCTCGAACTGAAACGTTCCATTATAAATCAAATCGACCGGTATGCGCCTGAAACCGCACTGATCTGTTCCTCTACTTCCGGTTTAAAACCTTCCTCTCTGCAAGCCGAAATGAAGCATCCGGAACGCTTCATGGTCGGCCATCCTTTTAATCCTGTTTATCTTTTACCCCTCGTTGAAATTTGCGGAGGCGAGCAAACTTCTGCGGAAGCAAAGCAACACGCCGCTGAATTTTATCGTGAAGTAGGCATGAAACCTTTGATTTTGCGTAAAGAGATTGACGCGTTCATTGCCGACCGTTTGCTGGAAGCTGTTTGGCGTGAGGGACTCTGGTTGATACGTGATGATGTGGCCAGCACAGAAGAATTGGATGACGCTATTCGTTATGGATTTGGTTTACGCTGGGCACAAATGGGATTGTTTGAAACTTATCGCGTTGCCGGTGGTGAAGCAGGTATGCGACACTTCATTTCACAATTCGGCCCGACTTTAAGTTTGCCCTGGACGAAACTTATGGATGTACCGGAATTAAATGAGGAATTGATTGAAAAAATTGTGTCGCAATCAGACGCGCAATCCGGAAAGCATTCCATCCGTGAATTGGAACGCATTCGTGATGATAATCTTGTAGCCATCATGCAGGGACTCAAACTCAATGATTGGGGCGCCGGTGCGCTTCTCAAGGAATACGAAGAACGTCTCTACCAAAAAGCTCATTCCGGAGTAGTCGCAAGTGATCCGGACTTTTCAAAACCTTTATCTTTGTTTGATGCAAAAGTTCTTCCTGAGTGGCTGGATTATAACGGTCACATGACCGAAAGCCGTTATCTGCAGGTTTTTGGAGATGCCACTGATGCGTTGCTGAACTTTGTCGGTATGGACGAAGCATATCGGACGGAGGGATTTTCGGTGTACACTGTTGAAACTCACATCCGGCATCTACTTGAAGTCGCGGGCGGTGAACCGCTTACTGTTCAAACACAACTGCTCGGTTTCGATGAAAAACGTCTCCGGATTGTTCATAAACTACTCCATGTCTCTTCTGGAGATATACTGGCGACCGGCGAACACATGCTGTTGCATGTTGATACAGAAGCAGGACGTGCGGCTCCTCTTGGAAAAAAACTTTATGAAAAACTTGAAAAAATCTGGCAAGGACACCAAAATTTAGCTGTTCTGGATTATGCTGGAAATGGAATCCGGAATATAAAAACAAGCTCCTAATAAATAAAATTGACGGTCACGACAAGAATCCGTACTATATTTTGTGATTTCGAGATAAGCCACAATCTTAAAATATTCTTGTAGTCACTCTAATAGGGTTTCTTGCTTCGCTCTAAATGACAGAGTTTTAGGCAAATTTAGAACGCCAGTAAAGTTGTAACGTAACCTCAACATAGTTAAAATTAGGACATTGAGAGTAGCTTTAAACTGTGTTCTGTGACTAAATGGTAAAAAGTAAAACTAGCTAACATTAGTAAATTCAATGAATTACGATATTATTATAACATGTGCGGTTACAGGTTCCGGAGACGCGGCCGGAAAACATCCTCAACTTCCTAAAACTCCTGAAGAAATCGCTAATGCTGCAATCGAAGCGGCGCAAGCCGGAGCGGCGGTAGCTCATATTCACGTACGTGATCCGGAAACCGGAGCGGCGGGGCGCAAATTGGAATGGTATGAGGAAGTTGTGGAACGCGTTCGTGCCAGTTCAACCGATGTCATCATCAACTTAACCGCCGGAATGGGCGGAGATTATGTTCCTCATCCGGAAGATCCTGGAAGAGGCGGTCCCGGTACGGACATGGCGACCCCAACCGAGCGACTTGCACATGTTGTAAAACTGCTTCCTGAAATCTGCACCCTTGATGTCGGAACACAAAACTATGCCAACAGTGCTTATGTCAGTACTCCGGAAATGCTCCGTGAAATGGCGAAAATAATTCAGACTTGTGGAGTAAAACCGGAAATTGAAGTATTTGAACTCGGTCATGTCTGGTTCGCGAAACAATTGCTCAAGGAAGGTTTGCTGGACGCACCGCCGCTTTTTCAGCTTTGCATGGGCATACCTTGGACCGCGGAAGCCAATACGGAAAATATGCTCGCGTTGCGGAATATGCTGCCCGAAAATGCAATCTGGGCCGGATTTGGAATTGCACGCATGCAAATGCCGATGGTAGCGCAAGCCATGATTCTGGGTGGAAATGTGAGGGTTGGCCTCGAAGACAATCTCTATCTTGAAAAAGGAGTGCTTGCCAGTAACGGACAATTGGTTGAGCGTGCTGGGCAAATTGTTGAACGGCTTGGTGGTAGAATCCTCAACCCCGCTGAGGCACGCAAAAAACTAGGCTTAGACAAACGTTGATGAATCATTAAAAAGTTTTAAAATAGTATCATTCGAGCAAAGTGAGGCATATTGTATAAAAATGAACGAATAGACTTGGCCTGTGCTTTCCACTGGGCTGCGCGGCTGGACATGCACGAAGGCGTTGCCAACCATTTTTCACTCGCTGTTAACGAAGAAGGCACTCGGTTTTTAATGAATCCTAATCTGCGCCATTTCAGTCTTATCAGAGCCAGTGAAATTCTAGTGTTGGACGCAAATGATTCGAGCACTATGGAACATACTGATGCACCTGATCCTACTGCCTGGGGACTTCACGCTTCAATTCACCGTCAATGTCCGCATGCTCGTTGTGT
>JAPKDT010000190.1 GCA_028822475.1 SAR324 cluster bacterium | reverse complement strand
GGTCCTGGAGGGGGTCCTGGAATGGGTCCTGGATGGGATCCTGGAGGGGTCCTGTGTTTTGAAAATGTTGATATTTCAATGGTTTTAAAATTGTTTTTGATCCTGGAAGGGTCCAGTGTTTTGAGCATGTTGATATTTCATAGGTTTTAGATGATCATCAATTACTTGGTTATTGGAGTTTCGTGATCACCATGCATTCAACAAAAAGGTGGTAGATCGCTGTTAAGTCCAAGCCGAATTACTGCCATGCCAAACGATAAAACCGCTTGCCACTGCACTATTTTTCGGTTCCGCCGCCCGAGTTAACCGGTTTCTTTCCCCGTCAATAAGCGCGACCGGAGTGCTAATGTATGCTGTGATGCTAAATAATTAAATACCGATCTTCAATCAATGTATCGAGGGCGGCCACTTAACGAGCCAGCTCAAGCGCAGCGAGCCATTCGACCACGGTTTCTCCTCCCAGAGGTCCGCTGGAAGCTACCTATTTCCTCCGTTTGGCCGATTCAACTGGCCTGCCCTAAAGGCAATCGCGATTGTTCGCGGAAACTCTGACATCGGGCAGAGCATGGAAAAACGCAAGATCATTAGCTTACGTTGAATTTTGGGCGACCCAAGGATGCCAATCCAGTCGCGGACGACCGGCCCTCAAAATGAAAAACAGCCGGTGGGCAATTGTTTACGATGATGAATTCTCGTCAGCAGGTTTTCGCAAGACGTATCCAAAATAGCACGAAAGTAAACCCATGACCGCGAATACGGAAAACCATAGAAATTGCTGCCAAAGCACCAAGCCAAACCCAACGAACCAAAGCACGACACCCAAATTTAGCATGGATCAGGTAGTCCTCAATAATCATGTAGTTCTACTTGGATTTAACGAAGTTTCTCAGGCAATTGGTGAACTTTATGAACCTAAAGGTGAACGTGTTTTATTGATCGACATTGATCCGGAAATAATCAAGTATTTTGAGGCACGTAAGGATTCCAATATTGATCCGGTTTATGCAGATCCTTCAGATCCTAATGTGTGGAAAGAATACAAACTGAGTGAGGCAAAAGTCATTATTTCCTGTACCGGCAGTGACGTTGACGCGGATGTCGAACTTGCGGGCTTCATCAAACAGACTTCTCCTGACCTGCCTGTTTTAGCGGTTACTGCTTCTCATGAGGATTCTTTAAAACTCTACGAGAGTGGTGTACGCTACGTTATTCAGACTGACCACCTTGCCTCAAAAACCTTCAGAGATGTCTTTTCGGCAGAAATAGACAAGCCGACTACTGAATCATTTGTGGAAGAAGGCAGCAGTCACTGGAAGGATACCCGTTCTATTAAGGATGGTTTAGGAGAGATATTCAAACTTGTCTAAGCTTAGTACGGTTGAGTATTTAAGTGTTGTAAATATTAGACAAGCTCAGGTTCTAGCTCTTACATTAGGAGCGCGAAGCTGATTTGCACGAAACTGTTCAATACGCTTGTGTCCAAGCTTGATAAGATTTTCAATTTCTTCTGTGGAAACATCTATTGCAGTTGCAATTTCATACAGAAATTTTTCTTCTCTCTCATCAAAACTTCTGTCAACAGTAGCAATATTGAGTAGACTTTCAAGTAAATGCTCTTTATCTTTTTTGCTAAATTTAATTTTAGCAAGCGGTGGTGCCTGCCAGCGCAGAATATATTCCTCAAGTTCCTGAATCTTCTTATTATCATTTACCAGACGAATCGCGGAGTGCAGGAATGAGCGTTCATGCAGATCGATGTGTTCATCAACCATAACCATCGCTACCACAGCACTCGCAAACCAAAACAATTGCTTATCTGTCATTCGACCTACGAGTTCAGTGTCAAACTCTGGGATTTCATGCTCAGCGGTAGTCATCCGGATTTTCCGCAACACCCTCGTGCTTTTAAGAGCTTTTCGGGCATTCTCACTTCCGTATTTTGCTGCTTCCTGGAACCAATGATATGATTCATCTAAATTCCTCTCTACACCTTTTCCATTGAAATTCATCAGACCCAGATTATATTTTGCTCTGGTATGATTAAGGATTGCTGCTTGATGAAAGCAATGATATGCTTCTTCATAATCATCTTCATTTTCTATCAACTTCAGCCCCTTCCGGAACAGTTTCTCTGCCTCTGCGGATGTTTTAACATCCACTTGTGCATGGTCTGTTTTATCTATATGATCCTCTTCAAAACCGTTTTGCAGCTCAGTTGATTTTACAGGAGCAATAAAAACCAGACGATCACTCGGATTTACCTGAAGTTCAGGATGTGGATTCACCAACAGTTTATGAGACTGACTGCGTATCAACCCAACCAAAAGTTCATTTTTATTTTCCTTCAATTCAATAATTGTAGAAAGCCAGCTTTTACTTTCCGATTCCTGATTTAACTTACGTACATGGAGACTCTGAGTAGTAGATTCCTCTATAATAATTTCTTCAATCAAAGTACCTAGTCCTGGATTTAAAGCAGACTGGGAAAGTATTGGAGAAATCAACTCTTCCGGATCAAGACAGTAATCACAACCAACTTTAAAGAGTTGTTGATCAAAATCTTCCTTGTGATAGGTTGAGACTGTAAAAACCTCTCCATCAGTTGCCTGTTCCAATCTCAGTACAGACATGAGGTTCTGTCCATCATCGGCATGATCAATAAATGCAACTTTAGCCTCATTTGCACGAGCCTGTTGAAATGATTTTTCTGAGTTTGAGTTTCCTTCTATCCACTCAACATCCAGATTATCAGGCAGTTCATCTATAACAGAGATTTCGGATAGTACGACAATTTTCTCCGGCTGATTTCTCTGACTCATTTCCATTAAACAGCGATTAATGAACACAAGATTGTCAGAACTTATCATAATGTGACCGTCAAGTCCGATTTCATCCATGCCTATCACTTCGATCGCGTGCTCTTCCAGATCACCTTTTGGCCTGTCTAAAGGAGCTTCAATCTGCATTATTAAACAACTTTTCGGTATTTCGAATGACGCATCCGGATTGATCATTACCACTTCATTGATCAATACCGCAAGAGGCATTATGCCCTGCTTCTGTTTTTTCTTTTTGATTAGTTCCAGCCAGGTACCGCCGATGTGAGCAGGGTCCGGTTTTCTCGTAGCAATGAGGTGTCCATGTGAGCCGTTGATCAATTCCTTGATCCATTCAGGTGCTCCCTGAGAATGAAAGGCCAAAAGCATCAATGGAACATAAAGATCATATGGATCCAGTGCATGGTCACAACCTACATCCTCAAAATATTTTCTGAACTCCCGGCCAACGTACTGCGCTTGAGTAACAATCCTGCCATCACTTAACGTTTCCAGCTGCAGGACTGTCATCAGGGCGTAACTGTTGTCCTTAAAATTAACATAAGCAACTTTAGCTTTTGCTGTTGCTGCTTTCCGTAATACATTCAGATCAAAAGAATCTCCGGTAACCCATTTAATTTTGTTATAAGAAGTTGCAAGAAGTGGATGTTCAACTGTCGGAGATATCAGCGCAATCTTATCTTCCTTTACATATTGTTGATTTTGAGAAATTATTTCTAGCATCCAGGTAGGATCATCAGAACATATCAGTATATGCCCTTTCATTTTCAATGAGTCCAAACCGCGGTCACGTCCAGAACGAAACTGCTGGAATTTGCCTGTCACCAAAGACACAATAATTGAAAAGTTAATTAAGCCTGCCCCCATTACCAGGAAAGTAAATACTCGACCCGGAACAGTAACCGGTGACATGTCTCCATAACCGACAGTGGTAAATGTCACCACTGTCCACCAGAGAGAGTTGAATAATGAACTGAACTTGCTCTCAACATTGCCGGCCAAGATATACTCAAAAAAGTAAATTCCGAATGTTGAGGTCAAAAGAAATGTCGGCAACAACACAATAAATATTGTACGTATTTTCATAATTGCTATGTAAATAGTTGTATTTTTCTGTCAATAAACAGAATAATGTCAGGCAATTCTTATGCTGCTTGAATATTTTTTCTGTTCTAACGTATTCAACTTTATTAAATTATCAAAGTTTTTTAAAAATAAATGCTCTATTTACATGCAAATATTGGGACACAATTAATCTTTGGCTTTAAAGAGAATGAATGCAGACTCTATTCAAGAAAGCAGACTTAAAATTATTGCTGAATAAAACGAGAAGTGGAAACACACAGGCCCCTCCAATTAATA
>JAPKDT010000189.1 GCA_028822475.1 SAR324 cluster bacterium | reverse complement strand
AACCACATCGACGTCAAAATGCTCTTACCGGTGAATGGGTGCTGGTTTCACCGCAGCGAACTAAGCGTCCTTGGCAGGGAAGCCAGCTTTCGCCGCAAGATGGGAAACTCTCCAGCCATGATCCGGAGTGCTATCTTTGTCCGGGTAATAAACGCGCCGAAGGAAAACAGAATCCGGATTATACGGGGCCGTATATTTTTCAAAATGATTTTCCAGCTCTACTTCCTGAAACCGAATTTATTGAAAATGAAGTCCCACTTTTTCAGGCTCAAGCAGTTTCGGGAAACTGCCGTGTGCTTTGCTTTTCGGAACGTCACGACTTGACACTTCCTGAACTGGAATTAAGTGCTGTGGAAAAGGTGATACAGCTCTGGGTGGAGCAGGTTAAAGAACTTGGGGATAAGTATCGTTGGGTTCAGATATTTGAGAACAAAGGTGAGCAGATGGGCTGCTCTAATCCACATCCTCATGGGCAAATCTGGGCGGGAGATTTTCTGCCAAACGAGCTAAGCAAGGAAGATCAGCGGCAGCAGGAATATTTCCAAAGTCATGGATCTCCGTTATTAAGTGACTATGTTGCTCACGAACTGAGAATACAAGAACGTCTGGTTGAGCTAAACGAACACTGGTTGGCTGTAGTCCCCTGGTGGGCTGTCTGGCCTTTTGAAACATTGATTCTTCCGAAACGGCATGTTTCCGGTCTGCAGGAACTATCCGGTGATGAACAGAAGGCGCTGGCGGAATTACTGAAGAATCTACTTTCACGCTACGACAATCTTTTTCAGACCAGCTTTCCTTATTCAATGGGGTGGCACGGAGCGCCGTTTTCTTCAAACTCAAAAAATGCTTGGAGACTTCACGCACACATTTATCCACCTTTGCTGCGTTCTGCGAGTATCCGTAAATTCATGGTTGGTTACGAAATGCTTGCTGAAGCTCAACGTGACCTCACGCCGGAAATGGCTGCAGGTTGTCTCAGAGAGTGTTCCACTCTGCATTACAGCAAGAAGGCGGAATGAACAAAATCGCTTTCAATGTCCAACAGGCTTTTGAAACACGCTTTGGAAGCAGACCAACCCACTTGATCCGCGCGCCTGGTAGAGTCAATTTGATTGGGGAACACACTGATTACAGCGGTGGTTTTGTGATGCCACTCGCGCTTGAACAGGCTCATTGGATCGCCGTTCGTCCACGTAACGACCAAGCTGTTATTCTTCATTCGTTGGATTATGATGATTCAACAAAAGTAAATCTTACGCAACCACAATTACATCTGAAAGGTTGGCAGGAATACCTGAACGGAGTTGTTTGGGTTTTGCAGGAGGAGAATTGGCCTCTTTCCGGCTGGGAAGGTGTGATGGCTGGGGATGTGCCTCAGGGAGCCGGTCTTTCATCTTCAGCCGCACTTGAGACTGCTCTCATCCGCACCTTTGCCGAAGTTTCCGAAATTTCTTGGAAACCTAAAATTGCAGCAAAGTTAGCTCAACGTGCTGAAAGCGAGTGGGTTGGAGTAAGTTGCGGTATTATGGATCAGCTAATTTCCGCGTGCGGTGTTTCCGGACATGCGCTTTTTATTGACTGCCGCAATCTTGATATTCAGCAAGTTCCACTTCCTGAGAGACACCGTGTAATTATCCTTGATACAAAAACTCGGCGCGGGCTGGTTGACTCTCATTACAATGAACGTCACAGTCAGTGTAAAGAAGCCTCCAGGATTTTGGGAAAATCTTTGTTGCGCGATGCAACGCTGTCTGACTTGGATGCTCAATCAGCCAGTCTGAAACCTTTGCTCTATCGACGTGCGAAACACGTCATCACTGAAAATGAGCGTGTATTGCAGGCAGTAAATGCGATGCGTGCTGGAGATCACCAGTTTCTGGGCCAGCTTATGCAGGATTCTCACAAAAGTTTACGGGACGACTTTGAGGTTTCCAACACAGCTCTGGATGAGATGGTGGAATGTGCACTCTCTGCTCCCGGATGTTTGGGTGCAAGGATGACCGGTGCAGGATTCGGTGGTTGTGCAGTTGCTCTGGTAACAGCAGAAAAAGAAGGGGATTTTGTTAACAGTATTCGTGAATGCTACTTAAAGAAAATGAGTCTGCAGCCTCAAATAATTTCCTGCACACCCGCTGACGGAGCCTCCCGTCATGATCCATTAACGGAGTTGTAATTTTACTGCCGGCAGGTAGGAAAGGCTCTGCGGATGCTTGATAATTGCTGTGCAGGAAATACAGCTAAACCTTTTTACTGTTGCTCAGGCGACCGGTCTTTCAGGATTGGTGATCCAATCACTCCATGAACCCGAATAAAGACGTGTATTTCCGAGTCCGGCATAGCACATGGCGAGGATATTATGACAGGCGGTAATTCCTGAACCGCAATATGTAACAGCTTGCTCCGCAGGCGAACCTTCAAGTAATTCCAAATACATTTTACGCAGTTCGGATTTTGATTTCCAGTTACCGTCTGCATCTAAATTTTCAGTAAACGGGGAAGAGACTGCACCTGGAATATGACCTGCGACAGGATCAATAGTCTCGTTTTCTCCGCGAAATCTATCTCTACTGCGCGCGTCAAAGACACGTACTTCCGGATTGTTAAAATAAATACTGATATCTTCAGCAGAAACTGACCAGTGTTCACGTGGACTGGGATTGAATTTAACGCTTTCCGGAATAAATACTTCTGCACTGATCGGTCTCTCTTCCTTAAGCCAACGCGGCCAACCTCCGTCCAGTACTGCAACCGCATCATGTCCGAGCCAGCGTAACATCCACCAGAGCCGCACCGCGTATGCTCCGCCGGCATCATCATAAACCACAACTTGAGTCGAGGAACTTATCCCCCATGCTGAAAAATTTTTGCTCAGCTCCGCTATTTTCGGTAAGGGGTGCCTTCCCGTTTTACCCTTAATCTGTGGAGCAGCAAGGTCATGATTTACATGTGCATACGTTGCTCCTGGAAGATGAGATTCCGCGAATTCTGTTTGCTTTTTATCCGGTTCAGTCAACACATAACGGCAATCGATAAAACGCCAGTTTGGATCCTCAAGGTGTTCGTTAACCGTTTTTGGAGAAACCAGGGAACTGTACATATTTATTTCTGTTGAATGTGAGGTGAAAAGATTTTCTTTTTTTAAACTGAAAAACACAGCATTTATTTACGTCCTAAATAAACACCTGAAAGAATCAATATCACTGCACCAAGGGTGTTAGAGGAGAGTGTTTCACCTAAAAACAGGACTCCGAACAAAATTCCAAACATGGGAATAATAAAGGCTACATAAGACAGAAAAACCGCTCCGGCTCTGAGTATAATGTAATAGCGCATCAAAAAGGCCATTCCGGTTGAAACAAGACCGAGATGAGTCAAAGCCAAAAGACTTTCTGTCTCTAAATGCATCTTCCAGGGCTGTTCCATTATCAGCCAGAGCGGTAGCACTATTATGGATGCGCAGATAAAAATTGAGGCGCTGATTGAGTCAGCTGTAACTCCCTTAATTCGTGTGGCAATAACTCCGGAAATTACATATCCAATTCCGGCAAGTATTACCGCTGATTGTGCGAAAATATTTACATTTGATCCAGATAAAGCATTTTCACCAAAAACAAGTAAAATACCAGTGAAACTAATTGCAATGGCCAGTAATTGACGTAAGCTGAAGTGTTCATTTTCACTAAAAAAATGTCCGAGAATAAGCGCGAAGATAGGATTGACTGCCATCAGAATTGCAGCGAGACTGCTGTCGATTTGTAGTTGACCCCACGGAACAAGATAGAAAGGCATCAACGTTCCTAAAATTGCCATCCAGAAAATTTTAATCCAGTTCTGCGCTCCACGAGGGAATTGCGTTTTCCTCACGAATGTCAGCAGTAACAAAGCCGCACCAGCGAGTAATATTCTGGCGCTCATAACTGTCAGCGGTGTTACTCCATGTAACGCTATTTTGATTGCACCAAAGGACGAACCCCACAATGCGCCCAAAGCAAAGAGCACAATGTAATCAGTCCGGGAAGCTTGTTTAGGCATAGAGTCTTGATAAAATTTAAACTTTAAAAATCGAATAAAATTAGTTACTTGATGTGAAAGATGAGTTGTCTCCTGAGGAAATCTGTACTCCTGAGGTGAATTTAGTTGAGGCAGACCCGTCGAGAGAGGTTTTGAGGGTTTTTTTGTAATTTCCTGAAGAGACAAGCGTCCTTCG
>JAPKDT010000188.1 GCA_028822475.1 SAR324 cluster bacterium | reverse complement strand
AAAAAAGCAGAACCAAAAAAAGCTGCGCCGGTAAAAACAGCGGTTAAAAAAGCCGCAGCGGAATAACCTTTAGCCTCATAAAATAAATGGCACATAAAAAAGCAGGCGGCAGCAGCCGTAACGGTCGTGATTCAAAAGCTCAGAGACGAGGTGTTAAAAAATTTGGCGGTGAACTTGTTAAAGCCGGAAATATTCTTATACGTCAGGTCGGCTCGACTTTTCACGCAGGTACAAACGTTGGTACCGGAAAAGATTTTACTTTGTTTTCTCTGATTGAAGGACACGTAAAGTTCATTCAAAAAGGAAGTGGAAAACACAAACGCAAATATATCAGCGTTCTTCCGGACGCAGCTGCAGCCACTGCTTCTGTTTAAGTCATGGGCTCTAAACCCCGTTCACTTTCGGGCATAAAGCCTACCGGAACCCCCCATTTAGGAAACTATCTGGGTATGATAAAACCGGCGATACTATTACAGGAAACGCATGAGACGTTTTACTTTATCGCCGACTATCATGCTCTGACCTCTGTACGTGATCCTGAACAACTCAGGGAGAACACTTACGATCTCACCGCCGTTTTCGCGGCACTTGGTATGGACTTTGAGAACCATGCTTTTTTCCGGCAATCCGATATTCCTGAAGTTACCGAACTGACCTGGATCCTTTCCTGTATTACATCAAAAGGTTTGATGGAGCGTGCTCACGCTTACAAAGACGCGATGGCTAAAGATCAGGAAGTCAGTATGGGGCTGTTTAGTTATCCCGTGTTGATGGCTTGTGACATCCTGATTTATGACTCAAATTTTGTACCTGTAGGACAGGATCAGCGTCAACATCTTGAAATTACGCGTGACCTTGCGATTCGTTTCAATCATCTTTACGGAGAAGCGTTTGTAATACCGGAAGCAATTATTGAAAAAGAGGTTGCGACTATTCCCGGCCTGGACGGCAGAAAAATGAGCAAGTCCTATGGAAACGTGATTCCTTTGCTGGCACCTGAAAAACAATTTCGTAAAGCAGTTATGAAAATCACTACTGATTCAAAATCAGTGGATGAACCGAAAGATCCGGAAACATGCAGTGTTTTCGCACTGTACAAATGCTTTGCCGGGAAAAAAGAACAGGAAGCTTTGGCGGAACAATACCTCGCCGGAGGCTTGGGTTATGGAGAAGCGAAGCAACTATGCTTCGAAACACTGAATGCTGAACTCAAGGGACCACGTGAAATCTATCAGCAAATCCGTAACGACAAGACAAAGTTAAACGGTATCCTTGAATCCGGACGTGACAAGGCACGTGTCATTGCCCGAGATGTCATTGACAGGGTACGCGACAAAGTTGGTTTGTGATTTTCGCAAACGCAACAACCTGTTTTTAATCCCCAACAATTTCAAAAATTTTGTCTATTCTGGACATTAGTGTTCATCTGCTAAAATCAGTGACTTAAAATAACCTCCAACCTTCAACGTCAAATGATTCCTGATATTCTTGCCTCTCGTTACTCCAGTACTGAAATATCTGCCATCTGGTCTCCGGAAGGAAAAGTTCGCTTGGAACGTGAATTCTGGATTGCCGTGATGAAGGCACAGCGAAATTTAGGTGTTGATATTCCGCAATCAGCGATTGAGGCGTACGAGCAAGTTCTGGAGCAGATTGATTTGGAAAGCATTGCGGACAGAGAACGTGAATTACGTCACGACGTTAAGTCACGCATCGAAGAATTTTGTGAGTTGGCAGGTCATGAACAGATTCATAAAGGTATGACCAGCCGGGATTTAACGGACAATGTTGAACAACTGCAAATTCTACGTTCACTGCGTTTGTTGAGGAGCAAAGCTGTGGCTGTTCTGCATCAACTATCGTTGTGGAGTTTACGCGGCAAAGACATCATGCTGGTCGCACGCACCCATAATGTTCCAGCACAACCGACAACTCTGGGCAAGCGTCTGGCAATGTTCGGTGAAGAAATTTTGTTTGCTTTAAAACGGCTCGATCACCTGATCGAAAATTATCCGCTACGGGGTTTGCAAGGCGCGGTTGGAACGCGGCTTGATCAGTTGGTTTTACTGAACGGTGACGAAAAAAAAGTAAAACAGCTTGGTGAACAGGTACTGGAACATCTGGACTGCAGAGCTTCTTTTAACGCCGTGGGGCAGGTTTATCCTCGTAGTCTTGATGTGGAAACCGTGCGTGCGCTGATTGCACTCAGTTCAGGAATTTCTAATTTCGCGCGGACACTGCGTTTGATGGCAGGACAGGGATTAGCCAGCGAAGGATTTCAACAAGGACAGGTTGGTTCATCCGCAATGCCCCATAAAATGAATGCCCGCACCTCAGAACGGATCAACGGATTTCACCAGATCCTCAACGGTTTCGGTACAATGCTTTCCGGGTTAAGCGGAGATCAGTGGAATGAAGGAGATGTTTCATGTTCTGTCGTTCGCCGTGTGGCGCTTCCCGGAGCTTTTTTCGCTGCGGACGGACAACTCGAAGCGGCACTTACTGTGCTCGCTGAAATGGGATTTTATGAAGCCGCAATCGCACAGGAATTAAAACAGTATCTGCCCTTTCTGGCATCCACCTCTTTACTGATGGAAGCGCTGCGAAAAGGCGGTGGACGTGAAAGTGTACATGAAGCAATCAAGGAACACGCAGTATTAGTCGCGGAAGCATTGCGTAATGGTGAGATAAGCGAAAATGATCTGGCTCAGCGTCTTGCGGATGATGATCGAGTGCCTTTGGATTTTAGTGAAATTTCGGACATACTCAACAATCCACGGCGTTTTGCGGCATCGGCTCCCGAACAAGTTGAAATATTTGCTGAAGAAGTTGGGAAATGGACTAAACGTTTTCCGGAAGCCAAAAACTTAGTTCCGGAATCACTACTTTAAGTTGTGAGGATTTGATGCGGGATAAGGAACCGTTTTCACGGCTCCTTATAAATCCGGCATGATGTGAATTATTCTGAGGATTCGTACTTCTTTAATTCCACTGACTTCAGATGTGCCAGACGCAGGCGGGAATAAACCTCGATCAAAAACGGTCTCAGTTCATTGATGTCTTCGTCATCTGAAAATTCCGTGAAGAATTTTGTGTACTGATCTAAAGCGGGAACTAACAGTCCGCTATCTTTTAGCAAACCGGCATACATAAATCCGCTTTCATCCATGCTCTGGAACTGACCTTTTTGTTTTTCAAACTTGGCCAGTTTACTTCCGGAAAGAACCTTCAAATTTGCGGCTTTAGTGGTGAAAGCCACTTTCCCGCTGCCGTCCAAGACTTCAACAAAATATTTTTGTTTCTTGCTGATAGGCTTTATACTTGTACGCACAATATCACCTCCTGTTGAAGGCACTTCATAAACAGCAGAATCTGCCCAGGTTTTGGTTTTACGGTCCTTAGTGCCCAAGTGTAAGCGGTATGCGTAATCAGCACCGGCGGATTCCCATGCCAGTTCCGAAAAATCAGCGGAAACGGTGTTGGTTGCCAGTTTGAGATCGATGCCTTCTTTTTTAGCTGCACGCCGTACGGTCGTATATTTTTGAGTCTTTGAAAATTGCTTGGATAATCCGGACAACAAACCGCCCCCGGAACTTGTATCTCCTAGACTTCCTTCAATTACTTCCAAACCGCCTGCAGTTACCTTGACTGTGGAATTGGCAGTCAACAAGGTGGTTTCATTCGTCTTTTGATTCAGAAACTTGATTGTACTATCTGCACCAACCTTTACTAAATAATTATTGTAGACAAACTTGTTACGGCGTACTTTTTTCCAACGGTTGCCTTTTTTGCTGTATTCAATTTTCCCTTGTATTTCAACCAGCATTCCCATGGGAACTTTTTTCGCTAAAGCAGGCTGCAGAGCAAAAGCCGAAAGGAAAAGTAATAATGTGATTAATTTTATGAAACGCATGACGCCTCCTTCGTTTTAGATTAAAGAAACATATTCTTGAATTGATTACCTTCGAAAAAAGAGACAAACACAGCTTATATAAGCAGGCAGTCCACATATATAATGCTCAATCCACGTGCATCAATCAAGCTGAAAAGTGATCTTTTATAGTACGATTATCAAATAGAGATTTAGCTACTCAACCGGACTGAAATGGCCCCCAAGTCGAGTAAATTTTCTCTCATGAGTTAAGTCGCAAATTGTCTGTCTTTTGCTGAATTAATCATGTATTATTACTGGCAACACCTCTTGACCAATA
>JAPKDT010000187.1 GCA_028822475.1 SAR324 cluster bacterium | reverse complement strand
TAGCTCCATTGTCCAGTTTGCTCAGTCCTTCTGAAAGACTCACACGCATACTGTTTTCTGAGCTTATACCGAGCTCAGCAAAATCTCCATCAAGCGCGTTTGAAATGCTGGTCAGTTCACTAACCATATCAATTTTTTTGCTTAAATTTCCACCACCTGTGATGTCGGTCATGCTATCAAATTTGAAGATCGGTCTGATTTCAGTTATCGAAACACCATCATCAAGGGCTTTTAAAACACAATTACTGCCTGTACTTGGATCGACCACATAACTGTCCGTATAAGTGACACACTTAGTCAGATCGCTATTAGATACATAAGTTATACTGCCTGCAATAACTTCGTACCGGCTGTAGACGCTCAATGCTGTTCCTCCACCTGAACTGCTAACACCGCTTGTGTCAAGGGCTGTGAAGTTACTTGTTTCCGTACTTGAAACATTACCGTCTGAATCACTATCAAGGACACCATAGTTGAGGTAAATCAAATCAGCGATATTGGCAAACATTGAGATTTCCACTTCATCATTCGAGCGACTTCTGTCATCAACGTAACCACAGCGATCGGAGTTGACGATCGTATTGGTGCCAATCAAACACAATGCACTAGTCACATATCCGCGGTTGCCAGTTGTATAATCAAGGGCGGAACTTAACTTTGAAATTCCCAGCGTTTTTGTCAGGTTATCTGTAGCTCCGGTTTTGAGAAAATTTCCAAAGGAAACTCCTGCTAATCCCAGATAAGCGCTGCCTCTTTCATAATTTGTGCAGTTTGTATTTGTGGCAACCTTAGAATATTTTTGATTATCAAGCTGAATCGCACAACTTTGTGACGACCCTTGTTTATCCGAACAGGAAAACAGTGTCAGCGGCAGAAATAAAAGCAGCATAAATTTGAAAAGCGTTCTCATGAGAAGCCTCTTTTGTATGATAGTAAAAACATTTATATGCTTCACAAGTTGTTAAAGAGTTTCCTCTAGTTTTTGCATTTCAGTTTGAAGATGATGACTTGTCACTACATCATCGTCACCCGCGGAGGCAAGGTTGAAACTGGCCTCTTCCGGAAAAACCTTCGCACCAGCAAGTACCGAGTTAAGATAAAGTCGACGCTGCGATAAATTTTCCGCGGCATTTGCTTTTTCCACCAAAGTTTCAAATAAAACACGTGGATTTCGTTTTTGTGCTTTCAAAGAAGTGAACAATGCTCCTACTAGTTTCAGAAAAGGTGCCAGTTCTGTCTCTGAAAGCTCTCCCTCAATGGCTTTTACCACGCGTTTCGTCAAATTCTGTGTGTCAACCAATAATCCATTCTGCAAAGCAGCGGTAACGTTTTCCAGCATTATTTCACGTTTAAGCAGATCATCTTCTGTTTTTTCAAATGAAGTAAAAGCCATCTCAATTATTACAGGTTGTCCCGTATCAAAACCGCTTAATTGACGTTCCTGTTGCAGGCGTAGAACCGCATCGAGATGAGTTTCCAAAAAGTTGACGGGACCTTGGATAATCCCTGCATATTCTTCCTCAGTAGGTACAGGAGATTTAGTTGCCGGAAAGCCATAGAGTTTTACCTTGTCACGTGACGCGCCAAGCAGTTGTCTCAAATCAACAGCAATATCTTCATTCTCAGACCATTCTGAAGCTTGTTCACGAAAATCATTTGCCATTTCTTCCTGCAGTGAGAACTTTTCTATCTCACCGGCTAAACGAATTAAGCGGCCTCGAACTAAAAACTGACTGTCCTGAACCTCCAACCGATCTTCAATCCAGTCCCAGACGATCTCTTTCAGTTCGTCCATTTCCTCGTTCCAATCTTCACGTTCACCAAGAATCTTACGTTTTGTGGCCGGTCCATAAGCACCCGCTTCTAACGCGGTTGGATCAGCATTATCAGGGATAATTACTTTAACCTCGCGGCCAAGCTCCCATTCTTCCAGGTTTTTCCTGACATCTTCATCACAGATGTTCTCCGGACAGTTCTCCAATACAGGTTCTGTGAGCAGTAAACTCCGCAGAGCACTTACTGTGTGGTACTGAAGTTCCGGAGTCAGCTCATCATAATCATTCAGTAAAAATTTCAACGCGTCTTCACGCAGAGCGGACTTCAAGCCAAAATGCATGATCATTCCATCGTGCGTTTCCTGAAATCCTAGTTCACCGTTTACAAGATCGATAGTACTGTCGATAACGGTATGTTTTAAATGTAAAGGCCATTCCGGAGACTCGAGAACAGTTTCAAGACGGGAAATGCTCCTGTCTCGTATATCACCGTCATCACTCGCAAAAGCGAAAAAAGTTAGGGCACGTAAAGCCATTTCGCGTTTGCCAGGTTCTCCCGCATGTTTTGAAAGATAACGCATCTCCCTTAAAGCACTCAACTGCTCCTGAATTGAACTCTCATATTGACTCTTGAGTTTCTCCATTGAGGAGTCAAGAACCTCATAATTGAAACTCTTCTCAAAAGTCAACGAGGTTAATCTCCCCTGCGTGACACAGCCACTTAACCACATAAATGATACTGTTAATATCACAAAGGTAGTATTTATCATGAGATGTTTTACTTTACGAAGATTGTAATTAAAAAATAAGTGATACTTGTATGCTGGTTCGTTTGTCTTCCAACTCACCCCCATAGCCCCCTATTTCCTGGGAGTATTTTGCAAAATCAATTTTAAAACCGAACAAGTTCGCAGACCAGCCTACGCTGTTGTATGGTCCGTTACGTCCGGCACGCAGTGAGAAAAGATGATGTCCGTTAAATAATCTATTCCAGCCCATTTCCGCACCAAGTTTTAAATTACGTGTAGTTATGATACTGCCTTCGCTAACCAGATTCTGTGAATTGCTTAAATCACGATAATCTGCAGCCATGATGAAATCAAAACCGCCGACCTCGGATTCTGTACTGACACCAATATTCATTGTCATCGGCACTTTTCCCGCACCTTCAAAATCAAGGCCACCTATATTTTGTAAACTGACCGCGACCTTAGGTTCCATGTTATGGACACTGTCAAAATGATAGGTTGCACCAAGATCTGGTGCAACGGCCGATTTGTTGGAGAACTTTTTCTCGAGTTTGGTGGTTTTCGTTTCTTCCTGAATCTCAATGATGGCCTCGTCAAAAACATGGAACTTGGTGTCAATTCCTGCTCTTTGTATAAGTTTCGCACCCAAACCCACGTCAAGTTGATAATCCATAAAACTCCAGGCCATTCCCCCTGCAATTCCTGTTTGCATGTAGGATTTTATCTCAAGATATGGAAAAACAGGGTTCCTGACCTGGATGTCCAACAATCCGCCTGAAAACAATGACCAACCGAAGCGGGAATTGATATGACTCAGGATACCAAGATTTACTTCAGCATAGATTTTTTTACCTGCAAGATTACCAAGCGTAGCACTGCCACTGCTGGAATTCCCCAAATCCTGCGTACTCTGGTTGGTAGTAAAATTAAATCCTACAACTTCATAGATGTTGTAGCTGACTGAGCGTAAACCTGCAGGATTATAAAAGAGCAACATCTCATCGTTGGCGGTCGCGGTAAAAGCATTTCCCATCCCACGGGCGCGCAGACTTTCACGTACAAAGACCGGCTCAACTGCTTGAAGCAGAGGAGCGGACAAAATGAGTATGCTTGTGAAAACGCTTAAAAATAGAAATACACGCAAAAAAACTGCTCGCATATAAAATTAATGTTGTCTGTTTTTCAGGTAATTTGCGATGAAGCAAAAAGAGTTTGAGAAAATTCTTTCATGCGCTGTTGAATCGCGTCATGATTTTCATCCGGATATGTATCTTGGAAGATGGTGAATCCTAACATATTCCAGGCTACAAGTCCATCTTCTAAGTCAAGTTCATTTTCATCCATCAACTCCAGAAAACTGCGGACGGTTTGTTCAATTTGGATTTTACGTTTAGCGCCATCAAGAATGGAAGTTTGGGCAGACATTATATCTCAGTAGTTTTCAAAGATTAACTCACTCACCCACCGAAGGTAAGCCCGCAAGTGCCATTGCAAGTTCCTCCTCATTGTAGTTAAGATCTTCTAATTTACCACTATGATAATCAGAATAGGCTTGCATGTCAAAGTGACCATGTCCACAAAGGTTGAAGAGAATCGTTTCGGACTTTCCTTCTCGTTTGCAACGTAATGCCTCCTCTATAGCACCTTTAACTGCATGATTGGCTTCCGGAGCCGGAAGTATCCCTTCCGCAC
>JAPKDT010000186.1 GCA_028822475.1 SAR324 cluster bacterium | reverse complement strand
CTATTATCAGACTCTTAGTGTGCCGAGCACGGCTACTTTAGTTGAAATACGTAATGCATATGAGGAAAAACTTGAAGAGGCTCACCTCGAGGCATTTGCAGCTTATTCTCTTTTTCCCGAAGAAGAAACTGAACTAAAATTACTGCAGTTTGGACAGGCTTTCGTCACTCTGGCAAATCCAATCGCCAGAGCAAAATACGATGACGAATTACAGCAGGAGACAACTGATGCAGAGCAAGCTGATTTTCGACAAGATAGTTCTTCAATCTCTAAACCAATGCTTGCAGAAAAGACTGCAGGCAAAAAAACTAAAACTGCTCCCCTTCCTCATAAAGCTAAAAACAAACAAACTTCAGAGAAGATTGAGCTAACGAAAAGCGCACCCAAGGAAGTTGTTGGACAAACGCAGGAGGAGAGACAGGATTTTTACCTCAATCTGGCAGTTAAAAATGAATTGACAGAAGAAAATGTCGAAGAATATTACTCAAAGCTGAGGGCATATGACTCTAACATTTCATACAATGGCGCGGTTTTAAAACAAATACGAGAGTTAAAATCAATTACACTGGACGAACTCGCAAAAATAACCTGCATCCGCATCACCTATCTTAAAGCAATTGAAGATGAAGATTTTAAAAAATTTACATCTGAGATTTATTTAAAAGGTTACTTAATTTGTTATGTTGAGGCCATGAATTTACCTTTAGAGCAAATCATAGAAGAGTATATCCACCTTTACAATAATCACCGTGAGGCTGAAAAAGGTTGAAATGTTTTATGAAGGCATTTTACAATTGAAGATCATCATGTGGGCTGCTGAATTAAAAGCAAACCATATTTTAGGAAAAATCAAAGCCGGAAATAAGCCGGGTTCTGTTCTCACAGTAGTGAGCCATGACCATTTATCTGGGACTACCGTTACCGACAGCCTCTAGCGTCCTACCCGACCGCCAGGCGGGCAGCCTGATCGCGGTCCTATTTGGACTTGCAACGGGTGGGGTTTACACTGCCAGTTTTGTCACCAAAACTGCGGTAGGCTCTTACCCTGCCTTTTCACCCTTGCCTGTGTTTCCGGAGAAACCATCGGCGGTATGTTTTCTGCTGCACTTTCCATCGGCTCGCGCCGCCTGGCTGTTAGCCAGCACCCTTACCCTGTGTTGCCCGGACTTTCCTCCAGCCTTCAGGAATCGTAAACGATCCTGAAATCAGGCGGTCACGTATCCGACTTTGATGATTACTAAACTAGCACCATTTTGAATAAGATCAAGCAAACTTATTTTTAACACTCAAAAATAAACCCAGATGAAAAACAAAGGAACAGTATCTCAAGCCAAAGATACTACTAAAAAAAGACGAAAGCGTTTACGCGGATTCAGTTTTATTGAAGTAATGGTTGTGATAATTATCCTAGGACTGCTTTCCAGTATTGTCGGAGTATATCTTTTTGATTCTGCGGAAAAGGCAAAAGCAGATGCGACAAAAACCCAGATAAAAGGTTTGGAAACCGCGCTCGATCTTTACCGTCTGCACAATTCACGCTATCCCTCAGCGGAACAGGGACTCAAAGCCCTGCTTGAAAAACCAGAAGTGGGGGTGATTCCGAAAAACTGGAACGGTCCATATTTACGCGGAAATAATTTGCCTGAAGACGGTTGGGGCAGTCCCTATCGTTATCTAAGCGTGAACGGTAAAAATTATGAAATTATTTCACTTGGAGCGGACGCTACTGATGGCGGAACGGATTTGGATGCTGACATCAATTCGAGCGAACTGTAGCACGCATTCAAAGCTCAAGACTCATAACTCTGTGAGGGGCTTCACATTTCTGGAAATCCTGGTGGTCATAACTTTGGTCGTGCTGTTGATGGGCATGGCGGTACCTCAGTTTTTCGCTATGTTTTCAAAAGCACATGAAGTCGAATATAAGCATCTTAAAATTGTCCTGAAAATGCTCCGCAACGATGCTGTGCTTAAAAGTACTTCATACTGCCTGCTCTTTGATTTAAAGAACCAGCAAATGATGGTCTCTGAAGAGGATCCGACAGGAAAATGCAGTGAAGAGTTTTTGCAAGAACCTAAGCTACTTAAAACGCACATTTTTCCAGAAGAGTTCAGTTTACTTGAAGCAAAACCGGCAGAATCGAATTACCTAAGTTCAGGGGCGGCGGCAGATTTACTCGAAGTTCATATCAACAGTTCCGGATTTGTAACACCATTTTTTCTGCAGTTTTCCGAGCCTGATTCTTCAAAATCCTGGCAAATTGAAAGCAGGGGTATAATGGGGGAACTAGAATTGAGTGAAAGATGAGTAAAATGCAATGCCAAAAATATCTGGAACACCACACTGTAGAAGATAGCTCAAAACTCTCTCCGCACATAATCCCACCCAACTTTGCTATTCCAGCTAATAATCAAAGTCCTGTTGTAAACACCAGACTAAACTCAAAAGTACGCAAAAAAGGTTTCACTGTGTTGGAGGTGCTGGTTTCACTTTCGATTCTGGTACTCACATTAATGGCACTATACCAGTCTTTTTCCACATCCATTTTTGTGCTTTCTTCAACCACAAACTTGTGGAAAGCGATGTCTCATGCTCAAAATGAATTATTAAAAACAGAACGCGCAACCAAAGCGCCTCCTGTTTCGCTCAGTCAGGGTGAGTTTGAACTAGAGCATGCTATGAACGGTTTCACCTGGAAAAAAAATATCAGTGACACAACACCTCTGCCCGGAATAATGGTGCGTCAAGTCAACTATCAATTACTCTGGAACGAGGGAAAAAACACATATACTTATGATGCAGATATTTACGTCAAACGGGAATAAATTCCGGAAAACTCAGCAAGGATTCTCCCTGCTGGAGTTGTTGATTTCTATCGCTTTGCTAGGACTAGTGATGTCACTGCTTTACGGAGCGTTTTTCCAGATTTCAAATTCCTCTCTGCAGGTAAGATCCACGCTGGAAACACGGCAGGAATTAAGGTTACTGATGAAAATGGTGCTTGATGATCTGCAAAACGTTCAATACTTAAAGCATTTCGCAGAATCCGGACAAAGCACAAGTCAGCAACGTGAATCAGGAATGATTGCAGAAATTAAACTTGGACCGGAAAATCCTGAAACAGGAGGACTTGAAGAAGTCAGCAGCCTTTATTTTCACACCGCAGCCAAATCACGTTTCTATCCGGAGGAGAAAGAACAAGATCCGGAACTACATGAAGTGAGTTATACAATGCAGGAAAATTTAGACACAAAAACCTGGGAGTTTGTCCGGCGTGAAGATTTTTATCTCGATAACAATCTCCGCGAAGGCGGAAAAAGTTATGTCTTGTCTGAAACAGTCACTAAGTTTGAGTTGCTGCTCTTGGAAAGCGAAACTAGACTGGCAGGAGGAGGATCCCAGGAAGAATGGACCAGAGAATGGAATTCTGATGAATCTCCACAAAGTGGCTGCGTTGATCCAGGCATAGAGGAAAATTTTTGCTTACCAGGCGCGGTTAAATTAACCATGACCTTGAAAGGTGAGCGTGGTAATACAGTAACAGACTCACAGGTCCGCAATTTATGCGTTCCTCCCTGTAATCCTGAAATCTTTGACTAGCAACTGTTTAAGAGCGGAGAGGAATTATTGACTTCTGTAATTTATATTTGCCCCAACCACTCCACACTGCCTTTACCCATTCTGCTGATTTCCGCATTTCCGTGACTGAAATCTATAATGGTTGAATTTTCCGCAAAGATAACACCTCCGTCCACAATCAGATCAACTTGTTTTTTATATTTTTCATGCAATTCGTGAGGATCATCGTACAACTCGTCTGCAGAAATCCTCAAACTGCTGCTGAGAATAGGATGTCCAAAAGCAGAGACGATTTCGTTTGCAATAGGATGATCCGGCCAGCGCAGACCAACTGTGCTTCGAGGAGTGAGCATCATTTTAGGGACAATCTTTGAAGCCTTAAAAACAAAAGTATAAGGTCCTGGTAACTTCCGACGAAGCAGTTTAAAAACGTCGGTTGGAATTCCCTGAGTATATTCTTGGACTTCAGTTTGATTTGCGCAGATGAAAGTCAATGGTTTTTTCTGATTCATTTTTTTTATCTGATAGATACGTTTCATCGCTTTTTTACTGAAGATACTGCAGCCTAAACCATAAACTGTATCAGTAGGATAAATTATTATTCCATCATTTTGCAGAACATCCACGACTTGTTGAA
>JAPKDT010000185.1 GCA_028822475.1 SAR324 cluster bacterium | reverse complement strand
TTTTGCAAGTTTCCTGCGTAAATTTTTTACATGCGTGTCGATGGTACGGTCATAACCCATAAAATCGTAGCCTTGTACTTTGTTCAATAATTCTTCACGCGTAAATACACGTTCCGGACGTGACATCAATACTTTCAACAAACCAAACTCAACAGGTGTAAAATCTACTTCTTTGCCCCTGACCCAAATTTGATGAGTTTCCTCGTCCAGTTTCAAGATACCTGCATTGAGCATATTTGCCGGAACAGCAGGCTGTGCGGCACGGCGCAAAACTGCCTTTACTCTAGCTACTACTTCACGTGGACTGAAAGGTTTACTGATGTAATCATCAGCGCCTAACTCCAGTCCCAGCAAGCGGTCTATTTCTTCTGTTTGTGCCGTCACCATAATGATAGGTACTTGGGAAAATTGTCTCAATCCTCTGCAGACTTCAATTCCATGCATTCCCGGGAGCATCAGATCCAATAAGATCATCTCAACTTCATTTTTTTTAACCCACGGTATCACTTCATCTCCACGTAAAAGGATGTGGGTTTCATAACCAGTTTGTCTGAGATAATCCCTCAACAGTTCCGCAATTTTTTTTTCATCTTCAACAATAAGTATTTTATCAATTTTTTTATTCATTATTATTCAGGATCTACTGCAGTATCTATTTTAATCACTATACGCAAACCATGAGGTTCAACCGATTCCGCATGAATGCTGCCTCCGTGAGCTTCAATCAAATTTTTACAAATCGCGAGTCCAAGTCCACTTCCACCTGTTTCACGATTCCTGGAAAAGTCTGTCCGGTAAAAACGATCAAACAGATTAGTCAATGCTTCTTCAGGCACACCCTGACCTGAGTCTTCCAAAATCAAAGTTAAACTATCCTCTGTATTTTTGCTTTGTGCAGTCAAAGTAGCGGGTGAGTTAACATAACGTACCACATTTTCCAGCAAATTCAGGAAGACCTGCCTGAGTCGATCAGGATCAACCATCGCAGTTTTTCCTGATTGCTGGGGGAGTTGATTTTGAATAGTGATTCCACGTTCCGCCAGACGATCCGCATATTGTTCCAGAGCTTGTTGAAGAAGTTTGACTGGATCCAGCTCCACTTTACACAAATTTAACTGGCCTGCTTCGGCACGGCTAAGCAATTTTAGATCATCCACAATACGTGCTAAATGCAATACTTCTGCATGAAGAGATTCAAAACGTTCCGGATTTGGCTGTCGGATACCGTCCTGCATTGCTTCGATTTCTCCACGCAGTACTGACAGAGGAGTACCAAGTTCATGCGAAATATCCGAAATCCATTGTTGACGTTGTTGTTCAAAAGAATCCAAAGTTTTTGCCATTGCATTAAAATCTGTGGCCAGTTGACCAAACTCATCAGACGAATTGATTTTTACACGAGTATCAAAGCGCCTTTCTGCGATTGCAAGAGTACCTTCCGTTAATTTTCGTACTGGACGCAGCAGATAACGTGAAAGTAAAAAAGCAATCAATGCCGCGGTGAGAACGGCAGCAACGGCTAGAATTTTTAACATCCGCTGCTGTTGTTTCAAAAAGTGTGCATGTCGTGACTGCTCCATTGCCCCCTCAGTCACCATACCCAGCCAGCCGACGACCTGACCCTGATGGTGCAGCGCTTTAAATAAATCAGGTTTACGCTTCAACTCCGGACCCCAAAGCGGTTTTTGCTCTGCGTCCATTAAAATCAACATTTCACGCGTGCCACCGTTATTTGCAGAATTAGGCCGGGAATGACGAATTTGCGGTTCACCATTTCGTCTACGGAGTGGAAGCCGACGACGCATCATTTGGTGTTCCTGCATTAAACCTTTTCCCAAAAAGATCCATTCTGGAGAAATCATCATGTCAGGACCTGGAAAGCCAAGTTGTAAAAATTCATAGGACCTCGAAGGAGTCCGAAAACCCAATCCCCTGAGCCAACGTTGAGGTGATTGACCTTTGAGCTTCCAGCTTTGAGACTCAGCGTATTCTGCTTCCAAAACACCGGCAACAGCCTCAAAACGTTCACGGTCAAATTCACGCACATATTCTTCAAAGTTTCTGGAAACACTGAAATGTATTGCACCAGCCATTACGCCAACAATAACTGCCGCGTTCAAAAGCAACACCCCAAATAGTTTCCAACTCAAACCAATTTTCATCATCGTACGGTAATAATTTCCATTTAACTAAATAGCTGTCAACGGACTCATAATTAATATTTAAAACTTTTTTATAAACAATTAACTATCCTCAATCTTCAAAAAACTACTGTTAGCCTAACATGAAAATGTGAACAAAATTTGAAGGAAAGCAAAAAACTTGCGAATATCTCAATTATTACTCATGCTGTGTTTTTATTTTTCACTCACAAATATAATAACAATGCGACATTATTTTGCATACGGCTCAAACATGAGCGCACGGCGTATCCGCCACCGCTTAGGTTGGGCGCCTTCACGCATCGCTGTGACTCTTCAGGATTACCTGCTTTCTTTCAACAAACAATCTAGTGACGGTGGTAAAGCCAACATTAAAGTTTCTCCCGGAGATGAGGTTGAAGGTATTTTATATTTTGTCAAAGAGGCCGAGCTTTTGACTTTGGATGGCTATGAAGGTGTTGCCGAAAAGCAATACAAGCGTCAGGAATTTGAAGTCATGGATCTTTCCGGACGTCCAATACCAGCAGTTGCATACGTTGCTTTAAATACAGGACCTGAATCACGACCCACAGTCGAATATCTGAATTATCTCCTAGAAGGTGAACATCTGCTGAGTCCGGAATATGTTTCCAGGCTCGAAGAAATTGCGACTCTCTAATTTATTATTTTTCTGAAAATACCATGTCTTTAACTCTCAAAGATGATCTTAATTTTACTCAAGATGGAAAGCACATTTCCGCGCTGAGAATTCCGCATTCAACAAATAGTTCCGGTTGGGGTTCACTGCTGTTGCCCGTGATTGTTGTCCGGAACGGTACCGGGCCAACTGTGCTGTTTACCGGAGGAAATCATGGTGATGAATATGAAGGTCCAATTGCGTTAAGAAAATTGGCGAATGAACTAAAAGCAGAAGACATTCAGGGACAAGTCATCATTGTACCTTATCTCAACTTTCCCGCTGTTTTGGCAGGAACTCGTCTTTCTCCTGTAGATGGACAAAACATGAACCGCTCTTTTCCAGGAAATCCTGATGGTTCAATGACACAGAAAATAGCAGATTTTGTCTATCGTGAACTGGTAATGCGAAGTGATGTGGTGCTCGATTTTCATTCCGGTGGAAACTCGATGATTTTTGAACCATGCACTGTTTTGCATAAACTGGAAGACACAGCATAGTTTAAAAAAACTGTGCTTGCAGCAAAAAGTTTTGGTGCACCTGTAAGTCTTGTGCTTCAGGAACTGGACAGCAAAGGCATGCTTGATACTGCTGTTGAAAATTCTGGGAAAATATTCATTTCCACAGAACTTGGCGGGGGTGGTTTTGTCAGTCCTGAGACACTCAAAATTGCGGAAAACGGAATCCGTAATCTGCTGCGTCATTTAGAAATTCTACCACCAGACGAAGAACCTGTTCCGGAAACACGATTCATGCAAACTCCTGATTTCGGTGGCTATTTGATGGCTCCGCAAGAAGGTCTTTACGAAACTTTGCTTGAATTGGGAGAATCCGTCACTAAAGGGCAAATCATCGGCCGCATTCACAGTTTAACTCAAATAGAAGCTCCAGCGCTGGAAGTTCGTGCGCAAATCGACGGTATGCTAGTCACACGAGCAGGTCGTGCTCACGTCAAAGTCTGGGATACGATTGCCGTGATTGCTACTGATTTTGACGTTACAGAATTTGACAATAACACTACAGTTTAGCTATTTAAAGCGGTTTTGATGGGCTGTCTGATCCCATTTACAACGTTCATCCCAATCATTACGTGAGGCACATGCTGTCTGAACTGGACGGTAATTGCAGTAATAATTAGCTCCTTCTGCAAGTCCGGAAGAAATTGGAACTTTGTAGGTCCGTCCGTCCGCAAAGGTTGCCCAGAATCCCCATGAAGTAGTCCTTAATTTTTTGAGTTTAACGCGGCGTGAAGGAGAAATATACTGATAATACGGATCGGTAAAAACCAAAGCACAGAGTTCAAGAACTCTTTGCTGTTGACCGGTAGGATAATTATAATTTGAACTGCTTCCGAAACTACCGCATCCGCCCAGGTAAAGA
>JAPKDT010000184.1 GCA_028822475.1 SAR324 cluster bacterium | reverse complement strand
GCCAGTACGTGTAATCACCACAACTGCGCGGATTTTTAAATTTGTAGCAATTTGAATTGCGGATTCGGCGATGTGTTGTCCATTCTTGACTTTCAGTAAATTTTCAGTAAAATTCACTCCTGGAAAATCCTCGGTACGTCTCGCAATTTTCGCTAGAGTCTTCACTGAACTGACAGGATATTTACCAACAGAAGTTTCTCCTGAAAGCATAATTGCATCAGCCTGTTCAAAAACAGCGTTTGCAACATCAGTGACTTCTGCTCTGGTTGGAATAGGATTGTCAATCATCGATTCCAACATTTGGGTAGCGACGATTAGACGTTTACCGTATTTTGTGCATAAGTATGCAATCCTTCTTTGAATCTGAGGTACCTCTTCCATCTCAACCTCAATTCCCAGATCACCTCTTGCGACCATCACGCCGTCCGCTTCCTTGACAATTTCTATTAGACGTTCAACGCCTTCCTGATTTTCAATTTTTGCAATAATCTTGATATGCTCAACGCTCTCTCCCAGCAAATCTCTGACTTCCTGAATTGTTTCAGCATTTCTAACGAAGGATAACGCTATGAAGTTAACATTCTGCTCAATTCCGAATAAAATATCTTGCTTGTCGATTTCTGTGATTCCAGGAAGTTTAACGATCGTACCAGGTAAATTCACATGTCTATGACCCTTTACAAAGCCACCATGAATCACTTCGCACTCCAGACTTTTCTCGTTTTTTGCTAGAACCTTCAAACTCATCAAACCGCCATCAATCGCGATATTGTTACCAATTTCTAGATCTTCTGTCAGGTGAGGATAGTTTACATAAAGTGATCCTTCTTTTTCTTCATTTGGAGGAGTATTAACGGAGATACGTGCTCCGGGAACAAGCTTCATTTCCAAATCTCCTGTCCTGATTTCAGGACCTTGTGTATCCAGTAAAATCGCAATTGGAAATTTTCTGTGCTTATTCAGTTCACGAATTTTATGAATTATTTGCTGGTGAGACTTGTGTGTGCCGTGAGAGAAATTCAGACGTGCGACATTCATCCCCTCTGCAGCTAGGTCCCCCAGTATATCACGAGATTCACTGGCAGGGCCAATGGTACAAATAATTTTTGTGCTAAGCATTTAAGTGGAATATCTATTATTAACTGGCTGGATTCAGTATTTCTTCAATCGACGTATTGACCATCTCTGTAATGTTTACAGTGTAGAAATTGCTGAAATATATAAGGTTTATAGATTGATTTTCCAAGAAGCATTCGTATGCATTCTTGGATACCTTCAATAATCGAAGGATGGGGGTGGATCAATTCGGCTAATTCATCAATACCCTTTTTGGTTGCTATCAGCAATGCAACGGCCTGAATCGCACTGGAAGCGTGTTCACCAACTGCACGTAAACCGAGGACTCTCATTTGTTCATCATCAGTAACCAGAATTTTGAAAAAACCCTGTGTGTTACGCATTGCCACTGCACGTGGAATACAGCGGTAATCATAGCTGGCAAGACGGTAATTCAGTCCCGCTTTTTGTGCCTGCTGTTCATTCATTCCAACTCCTGCTACTTCAGGATTGAGGAACATAATGGTTGAAATGTTTTCATAAAGCATCTGACGTTTTGGTTTACCGTATATTTTTTCTACGGCATGGCGCCCCTCAAGTTCACCTACGTTAACAAGCGCAATATCGGCAGTAATATCTCCAACTGCGTAAATATTGGTAATGCTGGTTTGAGTATCATTATCTACAATGTGTCCTGCAGCACTCAGTTCAACGTCTAACTCACGCAAACCAGTATTTTCAATGTTTGGTATACGCCCCACTGAAACCAGCGCTTTTTCAGCATGATAAACTTCTTTACTGCCGTCAGGATGTTCCAGAATGTATTCTACCCGACCGTCTACGATTTCCATTTTTTCGAGCTTCGATTGCCGATGAATAAGCACTCCGTTCGTTTCCAGATTGGCTTCAATCACTTGCGCTAGGTCAGGATCTTCAAAAGGTAATATCCTGTCGTCTTTGGAAATTACATGCACCTTTGTTTTATTAAAATTGGAAAAGATCGTCGCAAACTCACAACCTATTACTCCGGCACCTAGAATTACCAGACTTTCCGGGAACTCTTTCAGCGAACTGATACCGTCACTGGTCATGATGATATCTTCATCAATTGTAATGGAGGGAATTTTACGTGGGCGACTACCGGTAGCAATTATGACATTTTCCGCAAATACTTTTTCTTTTCCTGAGTCTGTTTCCAGTTCAATTTCATTTGTACCGATTAAATGAGCATTGCCTTTGACGAAACGGAAAGCTTCAGGACGCTGTTGAATGACCAGCTTGAGATGTTCTTCAAGTTGATCTGAACGTTCAAAAACCGCAGCATTCACTTCTTGTAGAACATTCTTAAAATGCACTACCGGTTCTTCCAAACCGTAGTGACGCATTTTTTTACAGAATGAAGAATATTCTTTGGAGATTTCCCAAAATGTTTTGGAGGAAAGCGCACCGTCATAGATTCCAGCACCACCAATTCTGTCACGTTCAACAAGCAGAACACTTTTATTAAAATCAACCGCACGCATAGCAGCGGCATAACCGGAAGGACCACAGCCGATTACACACAGATCATATTTTTCCATTCAGCAGATTCTCTCTCAATACCTCAAATTTTTTGACTTCTTTCCTTAATTTCATGATTCAGAATTCGATCATTTTCCGAATAATCTACCGGCAGTTCAATCACATGAACTCCGGGTGTATCATGACATCTTTTCAACAGTGGAACAAAATCAGTCGTTTTTTCTACTCGATGTCCATGCGCACCATGGCATTCCGCAAATTTAACAAAATCCGGATTGCCGTATTCCAGACCGAAATCCTCAAAACCCAAATTTGCCTGCTTCCATCGTATCATCCCATAAGAATTGTCACGTAAAATAAGGCAGATCAAATTCATTTTAAGACGAACCGCGGTTTCCAGTTCCTGCGCGTTCATCATGAAACCACCGTCTCCACAAATCGCCATCACTTTGCGGTCTGGATGAACCATGTGCGCTCCCATTGCGGAGGGTAAGCCTGCACCCATAGTGGCCAGTGCGTTATCAAGCAAAACGGTATTAGGTTCATAGGCTTTGTAGTTACGCGCAAACCATATTTTGTAGACACCGTTGTCAAGCGCGATGATACCGTTGGAAGGCATTGCTTCACGAACGTCCGCGACAAAACGCTGAGGGATCATCGGGAATCGTGGATCGTCTGCACCTTCACTGAGGTGAGCATCAACGGCCTTCTTTACCTTTAAAGCATAACTGAAGTCCCACGAACCCTGCGGCAGGATCCTCTCTTTTATTTGCCAAATACTGTTGGAAATATCACCGATTACTTCTAGTTGCGGAAAATATACAGGATCAACTTCCGCGGATGAGAAGTTAATATGAATTACCTCAAATGAATCACGTTCCATAATGAAAGGAGGTTTTTCAATATCATCATGACCAACATTGATAATTAAATCTGCTTTCTCAATCGCACGGTGCAAAAAATCATTGGCGGAAAGTGCGGCATTCCCCAAAAACAAAGGATCGCGTTCGTCAAGAACTCCCTTGCCCATTTGCGTACTGATGAACGGAATTTGAGTTTTATCCACAAAAGAACGTAGCATACGCGCAGTCATTTTACGGTTTGACCCTGCTCCAATTAAAAGTAGTGGGCTTTTTGCTTTTTCAATCATTTCCACTGCTTGCTTGACTGCCTTTCCTTCTGCAATCGGACGACGCGCACGACTGCGTGGTAAAGGTTGAGTTTCAGTAACTTCCTCTCCGGCAATATCTTCAGGTAGTTCCAAATGCGCCGCTCCGGGACGTTCTTCCTGAGTAATCCGGAATGCTTCCCGAACACGTGATGGAATGTTATTCCCGCTTACAATCGAACGTGTGTATTTGGTTAATGGTTTCATCATTTCCACTACATCTAAAATCTGGAACCTGCCCTGCTTACTGTGCTTAATCGGTTTTTGACCGGTAATCATCACCATCGGCATAGCTGCAAGTTGAGCGTATGCTGCAGCAGTTACAAGGTTCGTGGCTCCTGGTCCTAGAGTGGAAAGGCAGACTCCTGACTTACCGGTGAGACGTCCGTAAGTAGCAGCCATAAAACCTGCTGCCTGTTCATGACGGGTCAAGATCAGTTGGATTGATGAGTCTTTGAGTGAATTGAGAAAATCCAGATTTTCCTCACCTGGAATACCAAAAATATATTCGACTCCTTCTTCCTCAAG
>JAPKDT010000183.1 GCA_028822475.1 SAR324 cluster bacterium | reverse complement strand
GAATTAGATGCAATTTATAGTGATATGGTATGGAAATTGGAATCCGGTTTATTTAAGAATAGAAATTTGTATTCCTATGAAATTCCGGAGGGAAAAGACATTCGACTTTCAACTGTACGGACACCTCATTTTGCGTTTGCGACTTCGTTTGAGAGGACATTCAAGTATTTTTATTGGCTGATGATTTATTCACATCGTAAGTCGTATGACGTGCCTGCAGACTCACAAATTTTTCTTTATGAAAATGAGTCTACTCTGATTGGCCGTATAAGGGACGTGGTACGCAATCAAGTTTCCGGCGTAGCGGTTTTGAAAACACCGGACAATTCTTTGCGTATAACACTGCTGAACTATCAGACTTGGCCTTTCGTACAGCGTGGTTTTGCTTCCATCTTTACCTGGGAGCGTTATAAGGAGGATATGGAACTTGAACTTAAATATTTTCGTTTGGAAACAGAAAAACAAAAAATGTTAGAAAACAAAATTAAGACAAATCAACTATTCTTGACATACATCCAAAAATTTTCAGCAAACTGAAAACAGCATGTTCGTCAGCTTTTTCAAGCAAGTAAATCAGTTTCCAAAACTGATTCTCTTAGTCATTCTTGCCCTCAGCGCCTTCTTTTTTGTGCAGGCCAGGGATGGGCTATTTGATCCAGACAGTGGAAAATTACGTATTAACAGCACAGTTGAACCTTTCATTGAACGTGATTCAGGTGCCTACCAGCTATTCCTGGACACCAGAGAGGCCTTCGGCAGTGAAGAAGTGGTCGTGATTGCCCTTCACAATACAGAAAAAGATCCTGTAGGTCTCGATTATCTGCTGACACTTTCTCACCTGAAATCAGATATTGAATCAAAAGTTCCAGGGATTAGCAAAGTGCTTAGCATGCTGGATATTCCACAAGCTTCAGGAAAATGCGCAGGTAAATCATATTTTCATCAAATGGGAATTGGTTCTGTTTGCCATTCTGTTTTGGAAAAATATGAACATGAAATTTCCTGTCTAAAGAGTTCTTCCTCTGAGGAACTATCACTAGCTAATTCGATAGTCCTGCTTAAGTTGAAGAAAATTATAAGTAAAAAAGGTGAGAAAAATCTGGAAGAAAGTCTCGAAGAAGGAATTGAAGATGATCTTGAAGAAAGTTTAGAAGACAATTTGGACGAAAATGTGATTGAATCCGGAGAGACATTGACTGGAACTGGTACTTCGGAAGATTCATTACTTGACTGTACTTTAGAAAAATCCGGTTCAAATCTACAAAAATTACATACTGACACTGAATTAAAAATTAGTAAAATTGTCAGTAGTTTAAAAAGTCACCCACTTTTTCAAGGAGATGTTCTCTCCAAAGATTTGAGCACTGCCGCACTGATCATCACATTCAATCCAGAATCAAAGCCTGAATCAGATGACACACAGGAAATAATTAAGCAACTGCTAGTCAAGCATCAACAGAATCCGGATATTTCTGAAACTCTTCGTATTGCTTATGCAGGCCAACCTCGGCAAATAAACAAGGCCAGTCGTTTGATACGACAGGATATGCAGCGCATTCTTCCAATGAGTTTGCTCTTGATTGTAATCGTCCTTTTAATAGCATTCCGAAGTTTTAAGGCGGTCTTTGTACCGTTGTCAGTCGTCTTATTCGGAATTCTCTGGACAGCCGGAATCATCGGTTGGATTGGTGACGAACTTAATCTTGTCACCATGGCCTGCGCGCCGATCATTGTTTGTGTAGGCAGCGCTTATGTGATCAAGTTTCTTAATCAATATCAGACTGAAGCTCTGGAAATGAAAGAAGAAAGGAGTGCCGCTGAACCACCAGCATCAATTCCGCAAGTCATAAGTGCGACCCTACATTCAGTAACCGTTCCTGTTACAGTTACAGCCATTACAACTGTCGCCGGATTTATCGCACTTGTAGTCAGTCCAATTCCCGCTGTTCAGCAGTTAGGATTATACTCAAGCGTAGGTATTATTTTTATTAATTTATTTACACTTACCCTCGCACCGGCTTTACTTCATTATATCCACATGCCGGATATAGCATCGAGCAATGAAGGCAGAGGTTTGCTCAATCGATTTTTACGGATCATTGTAGAATGGCTCAGACTTCACTCCAAACGATTAATCTGGATTTGGCTTTTAATTGCGGGCTTTGCTGCATTTGGTATGCTTAGCCTCAGCATCAACAGTTCTACCAAAACTTTTCCAGAAGAGAGTCAATTAGTACAAGATTTGAGGTTGATTGAAAATGAATTGTCCGGAACTGACACTTTGCGTTTATTATTCAAAGCGGAAACAGGCATTGATATTCAGAAGTCTTCTGCAAACAATCCTTTGAAAACAGCAAAAACTATTTATGGACTTAAAGAGCTTCAGGACTGGATGTTTCAGGTAAACGGGGCTACAGAAATTGATAACATAAAAGGACTGAGAATTGATAAATTACATTCTCCGGTTGATGTCCTGGGGCATTACCGTATGGGACTCGAAAAATTAACTGACGCAGAAGTAGTTCAGTTTTTTGAAAAAACCAGTGAAAACGGGCCAAGGTTCTTAAGTACTGCAGAAGATGTTCTTCAGGTAACAATCAGAATGCGCAGTAGTGGATCAACAGCATTTCTCAAACTAAGGGACATGCTACTGTTAAAGGTGCCTGAACTATTACCGCATCTAAAATTTAGTTATACGGGCGGAGGAGTGCTCTCCAGCGAATCTGCAAACAACATTGCTCAGGGACAAATAAACAGCGTTTTTCTGGCATTGATAATAGTATTTGCCATTCTGTCGCTTCTTTTCCTTTCTTGGAAGATTGGTGTAATTGCCTTGTTTCCTAATGTAATTACAATCCTCATATTTTTTGGTTCACTAGGCTGGCTCGACATTCCAATCGGAGTAACGATTTCAGTAATTGCAGCAATTGCCCTCGGAATTGGTGTGGACGATACAATCCATTTTTTAAGTCACTACAATGAAAAAGCCAATAAATTACGTAATAAACGGGAGGCATCATTAAAAACTTTACCGATTGTTGCTCGACCGATGATGTTTTCAACGATAGCATTGTCAGCGGGATTTATCCTCTTTGCACAGTCTGAGATGGAATCTCAGGTGATGTTTGGTACTTTCACCGCCTTTACGCTGTTGGTGTGTCTGGCAATTGACATGACATTTTTGCCTTCGGTTGTCATGGAAACAGGCTTGATAACAGTCTGGGATTACGTTGGACTTAAATTTGATGAAGAATTTATACAAGGAATTGATCTCTTTCAGAACATGACTGTCAGAGAAGCAAAAATAGCGAGTTTGATGGCCTACCCTGAAGACCTTAAACAAGGTGAGCTGCTTTTTTCACAGGGAGATGTTGGTGATGAAATGTATGTAATCCTTGAAGGATCTATTTCCATCTTTCTTGAAAATAACGGTAAACGTACAGATCTGGTCCGCTTAGAAAAAGGTAATACATTTGGTGAAATGGGACTTTTCAGAAAAGCTGATCGTAGCGCCAGTGCAGAAGCTGCTGAAAAAACACGGCTGTTGGTTATTAACCGTGACTGTCTCGATCCGCTTAAAAAACGTAATCCAAAAATTGCTGCGAAATTGTTTTTAAATTTGGCCAACCGACTTCAATCTTCACTGAAGGTCACAGATCAGCGTCTCCTTGAGCAAAAGGACTTTAACCTCACTAGCCTGGAGGAAAAATTAAACGATGATGAAAAATTAACAGGACAGGAGGTTTCCATAAAACCTGAAGAACTTTGGGAAAATCTAGGTCCAAAATGGCGTCATAAATTACAATCGTTTAGTGAAATACATAAAGTTCTCAGTGGAAAAAGATTGTCAAATATTAAAAATGATAAGGGTGACTTCCTGTTCATTACATCCGGAACAGTAGAAATTGAGTCAATAGTATCACCAAAAAGTGATACGTTTTCTGTGGGTTATTGCTGGACGAGGAAAGATTTTGATTTAATTGGAGAATTTGCACTTTGTACAGGAAAAGAAACGGCTACAGCCAGGGCAATCGCACGGCAGGATTCAACATTGCTGCAGTTTAAAGAAACTCAACTATTGGCTTTGGCAAAGCAGGAATCACGTCTTGCTGCGCAATTCCTTGAAGACGTTGTCTGTTTACTTTCAGATCAGCTCTCGATTGCGGATCAACGTCTCCAGAACCATTAGACATCTTGAAAATGTATCTAAAACTTTTTAAACAATGTTACTAGATAGCGTTTAAGCATCTTAACTCTATTATGACTGTTAAACTGTGCATGCTTTAAGT
>JAPKDT010000182.1 GCA_028822475.1 SAR324 cluster bacterium | reverse complement strand
TTAATAAAATCAGCAGTGATATTTTCCTCGCTAAAATTGAAAATTAATCAGCCAGTATTGGTAAAGTAGATTGCATTACAGATAGTATATTAAAAGTCAGAACCGTTGTTAAAAACAGAATATTTTTTGATCTGTTATTTATGCTTATTTGAAAAAATATGCTTAGTGAATAACAAGAAATCACTTTTCATTTTACTAACTATAAAGTATAAATAAAGGTTAATTAAAATAAACAATAAAATATCATTTTGTCATCTAGGAAGATCTTTATGAGTAAAAAAATAAATCAAACACCGGAAGTTCATGAATATCAGGCAGAGATGCAGAAACTGCTTGAAATATTGGTACATTCTCTTTATACAGAACGCGAAATATTTCTACGTGAACTGGTTTCTAATGCCTCAGATGCCTTAAGCAAGGTTCAACTTACAACTCTGACAGAAGAAAAAGTTCTGGACAAAGACGCAGATTTGCAGATTACGATTTCCTTTGATGAGGATAAGTCACAGATTGTGATTGAGGATTCCGGATGCGGAATGACCAAGGATGAACTTATTGAAAATCTGGGTACGATAGCTAACTCCGGAACACTTAAATTTTTGCAGCAGGCACAAGCTGAGAAAAAATCTGCGGAAAACTTGATCGGTCAATTTGGTGTTGGTTTCTATTCTATCTTCATGGTAGCAGATCGTGTGGAATTAGCCACCCGGTCCTGGCAAGTTGATGCTCAAGCCTGGCAGTGGTCATCAGAAGGAGGAGGACAGTACGAGCTAAGTCCTGTTGAATATAATCAGCGTGGTACACGAATTACGATATTTCTCAAGGAAGATGCAAAGGAGTTCTGTAGTGAGTGGCGACTGGAGTCAATTATTAAAAAATACTCGAATTACCTGCCTTTTCCAGTAAAGCTTAAGGATAAAACGATTAATCAGGTAAAAGCAATTTGGACTCAAGCAAAATCTGAAGTTAAGGCAGATGAATACACAGAGTTCTATAAGCAAATTTCTCATTCCCAACAGGAACCTCTGCATCATTTGCACTTTAACATAGACGCGCCGATCCAGTATTATGCACTGCTGTATTTTCCGGAGTCTATTGGAAATGAGGTCTTGTATGCAAGAGAAAGTAAAGATGTCGCACTTTATGCCCAAAAAGTCCTGATTCAGTCAGGTAACACAAATTTATTCCCTTCTTATTTGCGTTTTGTTCAGGGTGTAGTTGATTCTGAGGATATACCGCTGAATGTCTCACGGGAAAGTGTACAGAAGAACGCATTGATTGAAAAAATTAAAAATAGTTTAACTTTGCGTGTTTTAAAAGAACTGCAGTCTCTGTCAGAACAAAATGTAGAGAAATACGGTATATTTTGGAAGCAGTACGGCACATTGATCAAAGAGGGTGTATCTGCAGATTTTAAAAACAAAAACCGATTGATGGATTTGTTGCGTTTTAACTCATCCATTTCCGAAGATTCATCACCTGAAGTTACCCTTAAAGATTATGTTGGACGGATGCGTGAAGAACAAAAAGATATATTTTATGTAACCGGAGGTTCACGAGAGGCAATCCTTCACAATCCGAATCTGGAATATTTCCGCAAACAAAGTCTGGAGGTTTTGTTCATGACGGATCAAATCGATGATTTCATGGTTGCGGATTTACGTGAATATGATGGTAAAACACTAAAAAATATTTCTCAGGGTGATATTGATGAAATTAATGACAGCGATGTTTCAGCAACAGAATCACCACTTTCAAAAGAGGAAAAAAATGATATCATTGCTTTTTTTGAAAAACAGCTGAAAGACAGAGTAAGCGGGGTTTCAGACTCTAAACGTCTTGTGGACAGTCCTTGCTCGCTGGTAACACCAAAGGACGGAATGACGGCTCAAATGGAAAAGATGATGAAAATGATGGATCAGAAATTTCAGGGAGAAAAGCGCAACATGGAAGTCAACATGAGCCATCCAATAATTCAGAATCTCTCAGAAATCCTGCAGAAAGACAAAAAGCATCCGTTTCTTAAAGATTCTGTTGAGCAGCTTTACGATAATTCAATGCTGGTTGAAGGACTGCTTGAAGATCCGGTGCAGGTTTTATCACGCTTCCAGAAATTTATGGAATCTGCCAGTGCGTACGAACTGGAAAAACTGTCCTGACTATTTTCTGCAAAGACTGTTTTAAAAATAGGCTGAAATGTTGGGATCCGCTTTTAATTACACAAAGTGTTATTTGAGATTTCTTCTTCTATCTTCATGATGTTTTCCTCATATTCATGAAGAGCGGTTTCAATTTGCACAGAGTATTGACGCAGTTCTTGAAGTTGATTTAGATATTGCTCAATGGCATCATTGTGCAACTCAGAATCAACTGGATTCTCAACAACTTTTTCAAGCAGTTGTTTGCAGTCTGCAGTCAGGATTGCCAAATCATCCTTGATTGAGATGAGATAAAATGAGTCAGTATCGTGATAAGTCAAGCTGAGTTCTGAATTTTCTGGATCATCCTCCTGCAGTTTACTATGATCTTTCATGTAAGAGGAAATATCTTTCAATAGTGAATTGTAACGTTCAACCAGTGATTCACAATCTTTACGGAAGGTCTGGACATATTTAGGTGAATTGTAGGAGAATGTGTCCAAAAACACTCTCAAGTAGTGATGCAGGATGTGATTAAGAGTGTTGATCAATGTCATTTGTTTTTCTTTATTAATTTATAGTTGAACTGTAAATTAACTGGATTATTAAATTTTGTCAAACAGTGATTTAGCTTTAACTTAAATTTTAAAACAATCTTAAAAGAAAAATATATGGCGATTTCCATGACAGGTTTCGGTTCTGCAGACGCACAGTGGGAAAGCTGGTCTTGCCAAGTAGAAATACGTTCAGTTAATCAGCGCTTTCTGGATATTCGCTGTAGGCTGCCTTTGGGTTTTCAGACTTTAGAAGCAGATTTTAAAAAACAGATTAAAGTTGCTTGTACACGTGGAAAAGTCGATTGTTCTATCAGATTGGAAAAAGGTGATGGAGAAGAAAAACTAAAACTTAATCCTGAGCGCGCCAAAATATTTAATGAGTTGCTGATAGAATTTGAAGAATTGTCGGGACGAAAGGTGAATGTTGAGGCACGGGATCTATCAAGTATAAATATCATTGAAGAAAACAAATCAGGAGAGCCTCCTGTCGAATGTGAAGCAGTTATTCGAGATTCTCTTGCAAAGGCGCTCGAAGGTCTGCAGGTAATGAAACTGCGTGAAGGGCAGGCCATGCACGACGATATTAAGGGAAGATTATCCTCGTGTGGGCAGATTCTGAATAAAATTGAGAAACTCTCACAAGAAGAACCGGGGCGTTACCGGGAGCGACTTCAAGAACGTCTAACCCAACTTAATGACGGCACACAATTAAATCCGGAACGTCTTGAACAGGAAATTGCTTTACTTGCAGATCGTCTTGATATAAGTGAAGAAGTAGTGCGTTTCCGCACTCATCTTGAACACATGGATGATATTTTGGCGCAAAATGAAGTTGGAAAAAAAGCAGAATTTCTAATGCAGGAATTAAATCGCGAAGTCAATACTATTGCCTCTAAAAGTAATCACGCGGGGATTAGCCAGGCTTCTGTAGAAATAAAAAGCGAACTGGAAAAAGTCAGAGAACAACTGCAAAATATCGAATAGTCATTTTATGAAAATAACTCTTGCAGGAAGTCCTGGTTCAGGAAAATCTACCCTGCGAAAGCTACTTGCCGAGCATTACGGATTAAGCACAAAAGGGACAGGGGACTTTATGCGCGAATTGTCCTGTAAGTATGGATATAGCGACATTACTCAATTCCTCGTTGAATATGTTTCAGAACACCCTGAAGTTGATCATCAAGTGGATGAGGAACAGCGTATATTTGGTAAAGAAAATGACAATTTTGTGCTGGACGCACATTTAGGATTTCACTTTGTGCCGGACTCAATCCGGATTTGTCTCATATGTGACTTGGAAGAAGCGGCTCGTAGAATTCTGGATGACATCGAAAGAACTACTGAAGACGCTACCAATATCAGTGACAGTATGGCTGCCAGCCAAAAACGGAGAGATACCATGCAGAAAAATTTTATGAGTCTATATCAGGTTGATATTAATGACCATTCAAACTTTGATTTGGTTTTGGATACGACGACACTTTCATCGGTAGAAGCCTTTGAACGGGTTTCTGCATTTATAGATGCACGGAACACCTGACTGTGTCAGCTTTAGGCAGTACTTTAGATACATGTTTAGTCTCTGAAACATTTTATAGATATACTATAAAGTCCACTTCCTC
>JAPKDT010000181.1 GCA_028822475.1 SAR324 cluster bacterium | reverse complement strand
GCTCAATCATAAACCGTTCCAATCAGAGTTAGAGGATCTGGCTCAAAAAGAGCTTGGTACGGTCATGTTTCGGGTTGCTGAAAAACTCTTTGGGAGAATTCTGCTCAATAATTTCTCCGCTATCCATAAAAATCACAGAATCACCAACCGCAGTAGCAAATCCCATTTCATGTGTCACTACAAGCATCGTTATTCCGCTTTCCGCCAGTTCAATCATTACGTCCAAAACCTCTTTAATCATTTCCGGATCAAGGGCGGACGTAGGCTCGTCGAAGAGCATTATTCTCGGATTCATGCACAAGGAACGGGCAATAGCGACACGCTGTTGCTGACCGCCTGAAAGCTGTCCAGGAAATTTATGAGCTTGTTCTGGAATTTTTACCCTCTCGAGAAATTCCATGGCTGTTTTTTCTGCCTTGGCCCTTGGAATTTTCCTGACCCAAATCAGTGCCAAAGTGCAGTTTTCAAGTGCAGTTAAGTGCGGAAACAAATTAAAGTGCTGAAAAACCATGCCTACTTCTGAGCGCACGATTTCAATGTTTTTGAGATCACTAGTTAGTTCTGTCCCGTCTACAATTATAGTCCCTTGCTGGTGTTCTTCCAACCGATTGATGCAGCGGATTAGAGTAGATTTCCCAGATCCAGAGGGACCACAAATGACAATCTTATCGCCTCGCATTACTTCGAGATTTATATTCTTGAGTACATGAAAATCACCGAACCACTTGTGCATTGAATCAATGGAGATCATGATCTCGGATTCATTTGTTTTGGTTTTCAGTGTTGTAGACATGAAATGTTTTTTGATTTGTAGTTGTTAAATCTTAATTACCAGTATGGAGTTTCTTTTCAAGGTAAAGTGAGTAGCGTGACATGCCGAAACAGCAGATGAAGTAAAACAAGGCAACTGTTAAGTAAATTTCGTTGGCTAATCCTGCCCATTTGGCATCTGCCAGGGAGGAATATCCGAGGCCCAGTAAATCCATCATTCCTATTATTAGAACCAGTGTCGTATCTTTATAAAAACCTATGAATGTGTTGACAATACCGGGGATTGAAATTTTTAAAGCTTGTGGCAACATAATCAAGCGCTGCGCCTGCCAGTATGTCAGTCCCAAAGAATCCCCAGCTTCATGCTGTCCTTTGGAAATAGCTTGCAGACCGCCACGAATTACCTCGGCCATGTAGGCCGAACCAAAGAGGGTAACTATGATTAGAACGCGTGTCAGCAAAGCATAGACTGTTCCTGGCGGTAAAAAATAATTGAGCATTGTTGATGCTACAAAGAGCAAGGTGATCAAGGGAACGCCTCGGATAAACTCAATGAAAAACACACACAACGCTCTCAGGGTAGGCATATTAGATAGACGTCCCAGCGCCAGTGCAATACCAATCGGCAACGAAAAAGTAATGCCGGTTACACCTAGAACCAGAGTGAGCATGATTCCGCCAAAGCGATCAGTGTCTACCGGCTCTAAACCAAGCCCTCCGACCAGGAGCCAACCTGCAATAAACGGAAAAATTGCAGAATACCACAGTCCATATTTTCTATAAGGCAATTTGTCATAGAGTATTGGAACTAATGCTAAAGCTAGCAGGACAAAAGATAAATCAACTCGCCAGCGCAATGCTTCCGGATAAAAACCATAAGTGAAAAGTGAGAGGCGATGACTAATGAAAGCCCAACAAGCCCCCACTCCGGGAGTTGACATCTGATCCCAGCATTCTTTGCGGGAGTCTGCAGTCAAGATTGAGTTTAGAACACTCCACTCAAAAAATGGAGGAATGATCTTCCATAACAACCATAAAGTCATTAATGTTAAGAATACGTTTAGTGGTGATGAAAACAAATTTTTTCTCACCCAGGCAATTGGTCCGGTAGTACTAGTGGGTGGCGGCCAATCCGGATGAGTACCCGGGAGGTAATTTATGGTAGAGGTGTTGCTCATTTTATGTCCGCTTTATCGTTCAACCAGCGACATTCTGCTGTTGAACCAGTTCATGAATGCTGAAATAATCAGTGAAAAAACCAAATACGTCAAAAGCACGATAAGCATCGTCTCCATCTCTTTGCCAGTTTGCATCAACGAGATTCCGCCAATCGTGGCCACCACGTCCATGTAACCTATTGCAATGGCTAAAGAAGAATTTTTGGTCAGATTGAGATATTGACTGGCCAACGGGGGAATTATCACCCGCAGTGCTTGTGGTATGACGACCAGCTGTAGCGTCCTGTTTGAACTTAATCCCAGTGCATCAGCAGCTTCGGTTTGTCCATGACTTATAGCCAAAATTCCACCGCGTACTATTTCGGCGATGAAGCAAGCGGTATAGTAAGACAAGGCGAATGTCAGTGCTACATACTCCGGTAAAATCGAAGTTCCTCCCTTAAAGTTGAAACCTTTCAAAACTGGAATTTCCCAAGACAAGGGAGAGCCTGAAACAAAAAATGTAAAAAGTGGTAAGCAAAACAAAATGGCTAGCGAAATTTTATAGACTGGATAGATTTTACCAGTTTCATCTTGAATTTTTTTTGCCCAATAAACAAAAACAGCTGTAATTGTAATTGCGATTAACAAAACTGCCCAAACATATCCGAACCCATCTTCGAAAACAGGTGAGGGTATTATGATTCCACGGTTACTAAAGAAAAATGTGTCAGATATACTGATGGCACGTTTAGGAGCCGGAAACGTATAAAGGAAGATGCTGTGTACGAATAAGATATGCAAAAGAATTGGTACATTTCTGGTAAATTCCACAAAAACATAAACTAGACGGCTAATTAGCCAGTTTTTTGAAAGCCTCAAAATGCCCAGGGTAAAGCCTAAAATGGAGGCCAAAATAACTCCTGAGACAGCCACCAGCAAAGTATTGAGGATGCCGATGATGGCTGCGTCAAAATGGGTGTCGGTGGGTGAATAAGGTATGAATGGCTGAAAGGTTATGTCATAGCCGGCAGGGTAATTTAAAAAGCCAAAGCTGAAGTCTTTTCCTGCTATCTCCAGATTGGTAGCAATGTTTTTACCAATTAGTCCCAAAACAGCAAACAGAACCACCATGGTAATGATTTGAATAAAAACAGAGCGGTACTCCTTGTTACGCCATAAGCGCAGCAAGAGATTAGGTTGGGTCGCTGTTACAGATTGTGAGTTCATTGAGAAGACTTTCCTATAGTTTTAAGGAAAGGAATAACTGATTCAATTAAATTGTAAAACGCACATATCCAAAAGAGAACATGTGCGCTTAAGATCAACGTAAGCTAATAACGATGATTAACGGAATGGTGGGGAATACTGAAGACCACCACGAGTCCAGAGGTCATTCAAACCACGCGCCAAGCCAATCGGTGTATTAGTACCGATATTGCGCTCGAAGATTTCGCTGTAGTTTCCTATTTGCTTTATGACCTGATAAGCCCAGTCTTTGCTCAAGCCAAGCTCTTCGCCTTGACTGCCTTCAACACCGAGAAGACGCAGAATTTCAGGGTTATTGGAACCCTTCATGCTGTCCACGTTTGAGGATGTAACACCTAATTCTTCAGCTGCTACAGTCGCATTATAAATCCAGCGGACAATGTCGGCCCATTGATCGTCACCTTGACGAACTGCGGGACCCAACGGCTCCTTGGAAATGATTTCCGGAAGGATCTTATGATTGCCCGGATTAGGGAAGGTAGAGCGGGTTGCGGCCAAACCTGAGGCATCAGTTGTGTAAATGTCACAACGTCCTGACAGATAAGCTGCACGTGCTTCCGAGTTTTTCTCGATAGTCACCGCTTCATATGACATGTTGTTTGCACGGAAGAAATCGGCAAGATTCAACTCAGTGGTGGTTCCGGTTTGGATACAGACCGAAGCACCGTCCAACTCTTTCGCACTGTTGACACCAAGGCTCTTATTGACCATGAAACCTTGTCCGTCATAATAGTTGACTCCAACAAAAGTCAACTTTACACCAACATCACGGGAAAAGGTGATAGTAGTGTTACGCCATAAAACGTCACCTTCGCCGGAATTCAGCTTGGTGAAACGTGTTTTACCTGTTGAGGTAACTGCTTTTATTTTGGATGCATCACCCAAAACTGCGGCTGCGGTTGCTCGGCAGAAATCAATGTCGAAACCCTTCCAGTTTCCACTATCATCCGGATAAGCAAATCCCGCGATGCCAGTACTAACCACACAGCGAAGCTCACCACGAGCTTTCACATCTTCAAGGGTTCCGGCTGTCGCCGTGAACGCCATGGCACCGACTGCGGTTAATGTCAGTACAATTTTTGCTAGTGCTCTCATATCAATCTCCTGTTTGAACACATTATAAAAAACCATCCCATACATTTGGAACAGACCTTATCAAGGT
>JAPKDT010000180.1 GCA_028822475.1 SAR324 cluster bacterium | reverse complement strand
TCATTTCTATATGAAGAATAAGTTTGATTTCAACTGGAATGAGATAGACGTGTGACCGCTGAAGAAAATGTTTTCATCCAGTCCAGACGCATTTTCCCATTTGGTGTATATACCCTGCTTTCATTTTCAGTAATGCTAACTTCTTCCAATCCTATACCAGCAAGTTGTGCACAACCGATAGCTGTCAATTCCGATTGATTCGTAACTCGAATGCTGCGTCCCAAAACTTCAGCCAGAAACTGACAAATGTAGGAATTATTAGATAAGCCTCCATCGACGGTAATTTCTTCTCCAATGGATACACTTTTGTCCATGGCAAAAATAACCTCCGCAATGCGTAAAGCCACCCCTTCCAAAACGGCCTGCACCAAATCCAATGGGCCCGTATCCAGTGACATCCCTTCAAAACAGGCTCTAGACTCACGCTGCCAATGCGGACAAGCCAACCCGGATAGTGCCGGAACAAAAATCAAACCTCGATCTATTGCTGCAGGTGTTTCAAAAGTGTTGATTTGCTGATACTCGGAAAAAAGCCCCAGCCTCCGAGCCCAATTCACCGCAGATGCAGCATTGTAAACACCGCCGTCCAAAGCATAGATAGGTGCTTCACGTCCTAAACGCCAGGCCACTGTCGGTAACAACCCATGAGGATCATTCATTTCAGGAGAATCTCCGTTAATAGCCAGAGCAAATGCTCCGGTACCAAGTGTGATCTTTGCATCACCAACATTTCGACAACCATGCCCGTATAGTGAAGCCTGCTGATCAACAACACTGGCACGAAGAGGAATCATCCTACCTTTCACTTTCAACTCACCAAATTCATCTTGCGTTGACAAAATTTCCGGTAGAGTATCTGTCGGCACACCGAATAAATTACACAGTTCATTATCCCATTCCATCGTTTCGAGATTCATTAATGATGTGCGTGATGCCGTTGTCACATCTGTAACAAATCGACCAACCAGATTCTGCATAAAAAAAGCATCGGTCGTACCGAGTGCTAACCTTTTTTCACTTAAAAGATCTTTTGCTTCGCCAATATTTGCTAAAATCCACGCCAACTTTGTAGCTGAAAAATATGGATCCAGGGGCAGACCAGACAAGGCTTTCACGCGCTCTTCATGTCCGTCCATTTTTAATTTGTTCGTTACGTTTGCGGTTCGATTGTCCTGCCAGACGATGACCGGACTAATCGGCTCTCCCGTTTTTCTGTCCCATGCCAGACAACTTTCACCTTGATTGTCAAGACCCAACGCATCAGCACTTACCAACGCATCACAGCAAGCCAGTACATTTTTCAGCAATTCTCGCGGGTCGTGTTCCACCCAACCGGTAGCGGGATAAAATTGATTATGCGTGAACGTGGCGCAGACCTCAGCCTTTCCATCAGACAACATCAGTGCGCGTGTACTGGTGGTTCCTTGATCAATGGCTCCAAGTTTCATTTCAAGCTCGAGATTAAAGGGAAAGAGACGGCAGGTTTCCTGCTAGATCCTTGACTATGTTTTTTGCGGTTGTTCGGCCTTGACTCCAACATTGCCCCGCATTATAGACAGGATTAGGAAGATTTTTTGTAGTATAATAAATGGGTACTTTCGCTTGATCACGGGGAGGTTGTACCACATTTCCCGCCGCGTAATAAACCGGATCAGAACAACGTCCAAATTCATCGACTTCCGGACTGTTGGTTTTCGGATCGAACTCAAGGTGGCTGATTCGCGCTAAACTGGATTCTGGAGTATACTGCCCCGTGAACAAAACACCATCACAAATAATATTGCGAACGTGCCCCTTCTCATCAGATATTTCAACCGCCTCAACTCGCTCCTTGCCAAGAATCGTAACGAGATTCGTTTGCAAAAATAACGGCACCCCCAACCATCGAGTTAGCTGATAAATTGGCCATCGTACATTCGGGAGAGGCTTTTCTTCCAACATTGCAACGGGTTTGATACCTGCTTTTCGGCAAGTCAGCAGTGCGGAATAGCTGACAATTTCAGTGCCAACGATAATCGGGCTACGGAACGGAATACGGTTTTTCAGATACACCATTGATTGAAGCGTGCCGGTGGTAAAGATTCCCAAAGCACGACTTCCGGAAACCAGTCTGGCGGAGCGCGGAGTTTCCCGTATTCCTGTGGCCAGCAAAACACGTCTTGCGGTCAATTGTTGCCCGCCTTCAGGTGAGGTGATGCTTAGTTCTCCTCCTGTCCCCAGCCTAGTAACAGTGGTTTTCAACTTAATGTTCACTCCTACATTTTGTGCTGCTTCCACCAGTTTTTTTGCGTAGATCGGACCAGTCAAGAATTGCTTAAATTCGCGGAAACCAAACGGTGGGTGCCCACAATGTCGCGGAACACCTCCGGCCTCCGCCTCACGCTCCAAAACGACGACATTTTTTATGCCTGATTTTTTCAAGGTGATTGCGGCTGAAAGTCCGGACGGCCCGGCACCAATCACGGCAACATCAAAATTTTCTTTTTTGTATATTTCAGTCATGACAAGCTCCAATGTCAAGAGACTCTGCGAATTTACCTTCGGTCAATTCGGCTAGGCGGGCGGCACAATAAAACCCTTGACAGCGCCCCATAGTGGCACGCGTTCGGCGCTTCAATCCATCTAAATTTCCTGCTGGGATCGGACCTGTGAGTGCCTTGCCAATTTCACGTTGCGTGACCATTTCGCAATGACAAACGATTTCTCCGTAACCCGAAGTTTGCCAGTCACGTGGGAGATGTTCTGCTAGATTGGGAACGATCGGCACAACAGCTCTGTCGAGACTTTTAAACTTTACACCTTGCTTTTCAAGTAGCTTATGAACGTACTGAGCAAGACCAAGGGCTGCAGTCAATCCGGTGGAACGGATTCCTCCCAGTGTGATCCAATTCCGTTCTGTATCTTCGACAATACGGTATTCTTTTTTTTCAGTGGCAGGTCGAATGCCGGCGTAAGTGGCTGTAACAGGAATGTTGGCAAGTGCAGGTATTTTGCTGACAGCTTGTGTGTGGAGTGCCTGCAAGATTACTTGGTTAACTGATGCATCGTTTCGACTTTCCTGCTCTTCGGCCGTAGGACCGACCGCGAGATTGCCGAAAATGGTTGGAAAAATCACAATGCCTTTAGTCCGTTCCGACGGAACAGGCAAAACAATCGACCGCACCAAGCAGCCTGCCGCCTTGTCAAATACTACAAACTGACCTTTTCGCGGTTTTATAGTGAACTCGCTTTGCCCTAAAACTTCAGCATCCACAAGATCACCAAAAAGTCCTGCGCAATTAATAACATGTGTGGCTTTAATTGTTCCGCGCTTGGTCTGGAGCATCCAATGATTTCCGAAAAATTCTCCTCCCTTAACTTCTGCATTAAAAAATGCCTGACCACCATTAGCAACTGCTTGGGATAAATATGCCAAAGGAGCTGACCACGGATCAATTACAAATTCACTTGGAACAGCAATGGCTGCCCGAATATTTTCTGAGATATCCGGTTCCATTACAAGAATTTCCTGACGGCTCAGTTGTCTTAAATCGTCAATGCCATTGTTGCGTGCCTTCTCTAAAATCTCGGGGAATCGCTCTTCTTCCTCTGGAGTCCATGCGGCGACCAATGCTCCGGTTTTGAGAAGAGGCAAGTTGAGGCTTTCCCGAATTTCAAGATATTCCCTATAGCCACTCCTGATACATGCCAGTTCCAGCGAACCTTCCGGAGCATCAAAACCTGTATGCAAAATGGCACTGTTGCCTTTGCTTGCTCCGTCCAGAATGTCCGACGCCTTTTCAAGCAAAACAACTGAAATACCTGCCAATGACAATCGACGAGCAACTGCACAACCGACCACTCCTCCGCCTATGATCGCTGTATCAGCAACTCCAAGTAAAGAAGACTTACTATTATCAACTTTTACTGTTGATTTATTTTTAAGAGAATTTGACATGACCGAATACTAATATATTATAGCCATACAGTCAATTATTTCGGAGTGAATGGTTTGTTTTGAAGTAATATTTATATAGCATCACAAATAATGTTTACTTTTGCTTTCAACAAGGCTGCTTTTATTTCATCTGAAGGAGGTCTGTCATAAACCAGATTGTTTAATTTCTCTAGTACAGATACTTTAAATGAGGTAACTTTTCCATATTTTGTCCTAACTACCATAATCGTCAAAGATACTGTTTAGATGTGTATGAACTCTGCGAATTGAGCTTCATTGATATTAAAATCCTTCACTCGGGATGTGAGTCAAGTGCCGAAATTGTGAGGCTTTCATGGTGAACTCGGAATGATCGAATTTGAAATATAGCGAGACTTCCATAAGTTTATCAAAAAACTCTATTATATCCTCCATACATCAAAATTACTTTTGATA
>JAPKDT010000179.1 GCA_028822475.1 SAR324 cluster bacterium | reverse complement strand
GGAAATGTTACCAGGTCATTTTACAATCTTTAGCGTATGTATCCTGATGGTTGGTATAAACAGTTTTGACGATACTAGTTGTATAATTCCCATCAGTATCTTTCACCACTTTTCGCAGGTAGAAATTTTGAATGGGGAAATGATTGTTACCATACTTGAACGGTCCACGTACTGAAGGGAAATCTGCCTTACGCATGGCGTTTCGCATTCCGTCTTTGTTTGATAAATCTCCACCAACTGCAGTTACGGCACTGTTAATCAGCATTATAGTATCGTATGACTGTGCAGCGTAGAATGTGGGATAGCGCCCAGTCTTTTTACGATAATCAGCAACAAAACGTTTATTAACATCATTATCCAAATCTGGTGCCCAAAATTGTGTCATCAATCCTCCATCAGCCAAATCTTTCAAACGCGGTAGATTTAATGAATCGACAGTGAAGGCAGAATAAAAAGGTATTTTACCTTGTAATCCTGCTTGAGAATACTGTTTGATTATCTGAAGGCCATGCTTACCGGGGTAGAATACGAATACAGCATCAGGATTTACAGAACGAATTTTTGCTAGTTCAGCAGAAAAATCTAATTGTGCAGGAAACTTGGTCATATCTTTTCCAACAATTTCCCCTTTGAAAGTGCTGGTAACACCCTTGACCATGCCTTTGCCTGCATTGTAATTTGGTGCCATGATATAGAGTCTCTTAACTCCAAGCTGGTTCAAAACCTCACCCATCGCCATCGTGGTTTGGTCATTCTGCCAGGAAGTTGAGAAAAAATCTTCATGACAAAGTTTACCAGCGACAGGACCTGGTCCAGCATTAGAAGTAATCATAAAAGGTCCCTTCCCAACAACTGAATTTCGGGAAGCCATCAATACGTGACTCCAGATGTAACCGCCAACAAAATGTACTTTCTCTTTTTTTACTAATTTTTCTGTTTTTTGTTTTCCGACAGCGGGCTTAAAGGTATCGTCCTCATAAAACATTTCTACGTCAGACCCACCCATTTTACGGCCGAGATGGTCTAGTGCAAGTTCAACTGCATCGCGCATATCATTCCCTATTGCGCCTGCTCCACCTGTGAGGGTGGTCACAAATCCAATTTTAACAGTTTCTGCAAATGCAACCTGACTGATCAGCATTACTGCGAGGGAAAGTGTTCCCAATATACCTAATTTCATCATTTCTCCTTAATTATAGGTTATAAAATTATTTCCGGACAGACCGGAAAATCAACTAAAAAATAACTAAGAAGATATCCGATAGTTCTTTTTCTGTCAACAAAAATAAAGTTACTCCTGTTTACCAGTTTATTGATGAATCACAGCAGTCTGAAAAAAAGAGTCTAAAACAGTGTCTAATTTTTTTAAATTAATATTCCAAACTTTGAAAGTGAACAACAATTGGCTAAACTTAAGTTAAGGGAAGATATTAGTTGCGGGAGATTAACAATTTTACTTCAGGATCTGTTGTGATCAGTTACAGTTTATTTCAAATTCTTGAGTGCACACTGTGTGTCTTTTTCCACCAGTTCCATAAATTTAGGATTATGTCCTAATTCCGGATTGGAGCGGTGACGAAGTTCATGTACAAGTGTGTTAACTAATTGCGACTTTTTGGGCCAGCCAAAAAACCAGAAATTTGAACGGTGAATCTTGATTTGCTCTTCTCCCCAGTAAACACCAGCTTCTCCGTATTGGATCCAGTTTTTATGCACGGGACGTTCTCTGGTATAGCGAATTGGTACTGTGCGAATTTTAACTTTCAGGATCGACGGAAAACAAGGGACTTCCAATAACACCTCAGCGTATGCCATTATTTGCTGTTGTCTAGCCTCGGGATTTTCGACAAGAGGATCAAGCAGATGCCAGCGGTCAAGAATAAAAAAAAGTGCACTGCCGGCGAGAAGTAAAGCTAACAACCACTGAGCATATTTTGAGAATAAAGGCTTTCTTGAATCGGGCTTATTCAGGTGTCTCTGCTTCCACTTTAGCCATTCTTCCCATTCCAACTGTAGACTTTTGATTTGTTCGGTTTCCCAATTTTCCTGAGTTTCTCCGGTCTGAGACAATATTTGCTTAAATTCCGGAGCCTGAAAAAACAAATGTTCCTTACAATTATGACAATGAATTTTTACAAAACGTTCACCGTCCTTTCCGGTCATTGCAACAATTCCAAAATTTTTTTCTGCGCAGGAGGGGCAATGGAGTTTTACTTCTTCATTTTGGGAGGCAATTGCGGAAGGCATTAGAAAAGCTGAGAATTTGATGGAAATGTTTATTAATTTTCCTTTAAGGTTTGGGAAGCAATGATAAGTTTTTGCACTTCAGAGGCACCTTCATAGATTCTGAGTGCGCGTATTTCACGATAGAGCTGTTCAACAGCGAATCCGGAAACCACACCCGAGCCTCCGAATATTTGTACAGCTTCGTCAATTACTCGTTGTGCTGCTTCTGTCGCAAATAATTTTGCCATGGCAGCTTCCTTCGTAATTCTCTCAGCACCATTGTCCTTAGTCCAGGCAGCTCGATAAATGAGCAGGGAACTGGCATCAATATCCAGAGACATTTCACCAAGTTTAGCCTGAATCAGTTGAAGCCGGCTCATGGGTGCACCAAACATTTGTCGGGATTTTGTTCTATTCAGCGCTTCATCCAGGGCATGTCTGGCAAACCCCAGAGCAGCTGCACCGACTGTTGAACGAAAGATATCAAGTGTAGCCATCGCCATTTTGAAACCATCTCCGCCAACTCCTATTTGCTGAGTTATTGGAATCCGGCATTGATTAAAGCGAATCCTGGCTAATGGATGAGGTGCTATAACTTCAATACGTTCGCTAATTTCAAGTCCGGCAGTGTCGGCGTCAACCACAAAAGCACTGATTCCGTGAGTACCGGGAGCTTCTCCAGTTTTAGCAAAAACAGTATAGTAATCGGCAATTCCACCGTTGGAAATCAGGGTTTTTTCACCATTCAGCACAAATGAAGCGTCATCTTGTTCAGCAGTTGTTGTTATGGCAGCTGCATCAGAACCGGCCTCTGGTTCAGTGAGCGCAAAAGCCGCGATTTTCTTTCCGCTACGTACATCCGGCAGATATTTTTGCTTTAGCTCAGCAGAACCAAAAAGTGAAATAGTTCCGCTACCGAGTCCCTGCATGGCAAAGACAAAATCGGCTAGTCCGGAATAACGGGCTAATGTTTCTCGAATCAGACACAGAGATCGTACGTCCAGACTTGAATTTATTCCTCCATATTTTTTTGTTACACAGTAATCCAACCAGCCGGCTTTAGCCAGTTTAAGAACCAATTTCCGGCAGGCAAGATCAACATTTGCCGGAGCAGAAGAATATTCAGCTAATTCTGTTCCTGCCCAGTCTTCCAGTTCAAGCGCTAATGCTCTGTGTTTATCTTCAAAAAAAGGCCATGTTAAAAAGCTGTGGTCTGACATCAGTTTCCCTCAAAGACAGGTTTTTCTTTCTTAACAAAAGCTTCGTATGCCCTGACAAAATCTTCAGTCTGCATACAAATCGCTTGTGCCTGAGCTTCGGATTCAATGGCTTGTTCTATACTCATGCTCCATTCCTGATTGAGCATGGTTTTGGTCATTCCATGAGCGAAATTAGGACCCTCTACCAACCTTTCCGCCATTTCAAGAGCTTCATTCAGTACAGTCTCAGACTCATGCAGTTGATTAAAAAATCCCCAGCGTTCTGCTTCCTCACCGCTCATGTTTCTACCGGAAAACAATAATTCAGCGGCACGTCCCTGTCCGATGATACGTGGAAGAATGGCGCAAGCTCCCATGTCACAGCCGGCCAGCCCGACTTTAGAAAAAATAAATGATATTTTAGCAGATCGGGTGCCAAGCCTGATGTCACTAGCCATCGCAAGGATTGCTCCTGCACCAACACAAATACCGTCAATTGCGGCAATAACCGGTTGTGGGCAATTTTTGATTGCCTTGACTAAATCTCCTGTCATTCGTGTAAAAGCCAACAATTCCTTCATGCTCATCTTGGTCAGTGGGCCTATTATCTCATGTACATCACCACCTGAACAAAAATTTCCTCCGGCTCCGGTTATTACTACAGCTTTTACTTCCTCTAGATAGACCAGTTCCCTAAAGAGGTCCCGCATTTCCGCGTATGACTCAAAGGTTAATGGGTTTTTACGTTCCGGACGGTTAAGAGTAATCGTAGCAACTCCACGATTTAGAGACCAGAGAAAATGTTCAGGCTGTTGCTCTAGCAATGTTTTAGTTTTTCCATACATGGAATTAGCTCATCAAGTGATTTTTTTGAATTAAACTTATGAAATAATTGATTAACATATTATTCATGTCTTATATTACTACAACGGACCTCAGCCGACATAAGTATCTTATATTTCTATTATATA
>JAPKDT010000178.1 GCA_028822475.1 SAR324 cluster bacterium | reverse complement strand
GACGATGCTATGACTATGGCTAATCAGTCTGAGATTGAGAATGCACTATTTTCATTGGACCGTATTGTATCCAGCACTCAATTCGGACAATATAAACTACTGGATGGAACCAATGAAAGAAAAATTGAAATCACTTATAGAAAAGGTCCTGAAGGAAAGTTTATTTTAGATGAAAAGGGTAATAAAATTATTGAGTCTGAAAAAACTGTAGAAGGACTCCGTTTTCATGTTGGACCTGATGTCGGTCACACAGCAGCTACCTCTATCAGGAACATGAACAGTAATCAACTTGGCAAACCTCAAGATGAACCAAATCAAAGCAACTTTATGTCACTTGCAGACATTGATGTAAGTAATGAGCAAGGTGCTATGGATGCATTGAGAATGGTCGACCAAGCAATTACTGAGGTTGCTACTGTTCGGGGAGAATTAGGCGCATTCCAGCAGCATACTCTGGAATCTAATCTCACTAGTTTACAAGTAGCTGCAGAAAACATGACTTCTGCCGAGTCTACTCTTCGAGATACTGATATGGCTCAGGAACTGGCTACTTTTACTCGTAACCAGATCATGAGTCAATCCGCTACGGCACAGTTGGCTCAGGCTAATGCATTACCGCAGAACATACTACGCCTGTTAAACGGCTAGTAGGACTCGGGGATTAGCCAACAAACTACGCACTATTCCGGCTCCACTTTTTTGGGGTCCGGAATGGCTGTGTTTATTAGTTCTTAAAGACCGGCCACGAATAATCGAAAAGTATCGATTTGTGGGTGACTGGAGTTTTAACACCGGAAAACGCTAAGGTATTCCGGAAACATTCATTAACCTAAGAGGAATTATGCCGTTGGGGATGAAAAATAATATTGCATCGATCAACGCAATTAATCATCTGGAGAAAGCGCAAAAAGAGATGTCAGATTCTCTGACACGCCTAGCTTCTGGACAAAGGATTAACAGCGGAACAGATTCTCCGGAGGGTCTTATAATGTCCGAGGGTCTGCGTGCACAGATTGCCAGCGTAAAGCAAGCTCTGCAGAACACAGAGTTTTCCATGTCAATGGTCCAGACTGCTGAGGGGGCTTTAGTTGAAGTGAACAATCTGTTGATTGAAATGCGCCAATTAGCAACAAATGCTGCAAATGAGGGGGCAAACGATCATAATACAATGTTAGAATTGCAGTATCAGATTCGTAGCGCGATTGAAGGAATAGACCGTGTTTCACAATTCACTAGTTTCGGGAATAAAAATCTTCTGGATGGAACTTATGGAACTAAAGGAGTGGAAGGAAACGAAAACCTATTATTTATTAAAGGCACAACTGATACAGTTTCATCTCCTCCTTTTAGTGGATATGAAGTGAATATTACCGAATTGCCTAAAAAGGCTGTCTTGGTAGAAAACCTTGATGACGTGAGTGCATCCGGATTAAATATCACTTTAGAAGAAGAGGACGGAGCTATAATTAAAGTTGAATACCCTGAAAATGGAACAGCGGAAGGTTTAGTAAACAGACTTAAAAAAGCTGCTTTTGAAGAAAAAATGAATCTGGACATTAACTTTAATGCAGAAGAAGAAGAGTTAACAATAGAACATCGAGAATATGGCCTTGCCAAAGGTTTCTCTGTAACTGTTAACAAGGAAGGAGTAATTCTGGAAAATGCTTTTGAACCAAAGTTATTTTTGGGGGGAGATGTAAATGGAACAATAAACGGGGAAGCAACTGACGGTGATGCTTTTATCCTTACAGGAGAACAAGATAATGAAAATACAAGTGGTTTGAGCGTGGCATTTCTTGGTGACAAAATTGGTAATGCCGGATCAGTTACTATCGTGCAAGATGCTTTAAAATTTCAAATAGGAACAAGTGCTAATGACAAAATTTTGATGGCACTTAACAGTACTCATTCTAAATTGCTTGGAAGAGGTGTTTATAATATAAGCGGTTTCGAAAATTTATCTCAAATACGACTTACTACTGCTCAAGAGGCCAAGGATTCAATTCGCCTTGTGGATGAGGCTCTTGATCAATTAATATCAATGCGTAGCCAACTCGGATCAGTACAAAAAAATACACTGGAAACAAATATTTCTGTGCTGCGTTCAAGCGCAGAAAATTTAACTGCTGCTGAATCCAGTATTCGGGACACAGACATGGCTTTGGAAATCGTTAATTATACTAAAAATCAAATCATAGCTGAAACGGCAGCTGCTGCTGTTGCACAAGCAAATCAGAATGCAGCTAGGGTATTAAGACTGTTGTTCAGCAATGCAGAACATAAACACTTGTCATTTTTTGCTGAACACTGATTAATGAAAAATAATGCGCCTTGACGATACAATTGCTGCGATAGCAACTCCTCTGCAGCCATCCGGACTTGGAGTAATCAGAGTCAGCGGAACTCAGGCGGTAGAGTTTGTGGAGCCTTTGTTTAAAGGCACAGGCAGGTCTCTTAAAAAAGTGGAGACTCACAAACTGCTGTATGGTTGGATACATGATGAGGGGGAACTGCTTGACAAAGTTCTAATCGTTGTTATGCGTGCACCACATTCCTACACTACGGAGGATGTGGTCGAAATCCAATGCCACGGCAGTCCTCTTGTTTTGAGAGCCATTCTGGATTTGGTTTTAAAACAGGGAGCGCGTCTGGCGGAAGCCGGAGAATTCACTCAAAGAGCGTTTCTGCATGGACGACTCGACTTGACGCAGGTGGAAGCAGTTGCGGATTTGATCCATGCCACTTCGGAGGTTGGAGCAAAACTGGCTGCTCAACAACTGCACGGAAAACTTTTTCAAGCCATTGATGCGGTCAAAAAACAAGTGGTCTCCATTGCTTCACTGATTGAGGCCAGTATTGAGTTTCCGGAAGAAGGCCTTGAATTCACACAGCGTGAAGATTGTCTGCAGCGTCTGGACCGTGCTCGTGCTGATTTAGAGGACCTGCTTTCAAATGCAGAACAGGGAAGACGGATACGTGAGGGATTTGCGGTAGCGCTGATCGGGCGGCCTAATGTAGGAAAATCTTCTTTGCTCAACACTTTGCTCCGCGAACAGAGAGCGATCGTTACCACGATACCTGGTACTACACGTGATTCTATTGAGGAATCTGTACAAATAAAAGGTGTTGCTTTCCGTTTAACAGATACTGCCGGAATCAGAAAAACTGAGGATCTGATTGAAACAGAAGGTATCCGCCGTACAAAAATAGTACGCGACAAAGCTGACCTGGTCCTGCTGATTCTGGACGCCAGCGAAAAACTTGCAGAAGAAGACCTGGAATTAATCCGTGATGTTGAAGAGGAACGCACAATTGTGGTCCTTAATAAAAAGGATCGTACCGGCGCTAATCTGCCTGAGTGGTATGAAATAATTTCCAAGATGGAATCGGTATTGATCTCAGCAAAAAGCGGTGATGGTTGTGACGATCTAGAGTCGTGTTTGTTCGCAAAAGCGACTCAGGGAGGATTGCCTCAGCAGGATGAAATATGGATCACGAACCGCAGACAGCAACAAGCCGCCAAACATGGGCTGGTTGCTTTGCAAAAGGCACGGGAAATTTTAGAAAATTCAGATGGAGAAGAATTTCTGGCCGTTGACTTACGTTCGTGTTTAAATGCTCTCGGTGAAATAGTTGGAGAAACAACACCAGATGATTTGCTCGGTCAGATATTTTCGGAGTTTTGTATTGGCAAATAAGAAGTTGACAGACAGTGACTTAAAACTGCTGCTTGAGAAACAACAATCACTACTGAAAGAGCTGTTGGAATTTTCACAACGCCAATTCGCCGAATCCGATCCGGTTGGATTGGAAGAACTTTTGTCACAAAAGGAACGCTGCTTTGAAAAAATGCAGAAAGTAGATTCACTGCTTGAAAAATGGTATATGCAATTTGACAGGGATTTAAAGCAGGATGAGCAGTTCCTTGACCAAACCCTGCAGGATTTACTGGAAAAAATACTTAATTCAGAGAAGGATTTTGAGAAAGTGGTTGGACGTGAAAAAAAAGCTGTTTCATTACAAATTGACGAATTAAGTCGGCAGATGCAGTATCGGAAAGAACCGGTTCAGCAGCGAGCAAAAATCAAAAACATGATGACCTAAACAACACTGTTATTTTAATTAACCATGCTTTTTTCAGCTTACCAAATAGAGTCGTTGTTAGAAGATATTCAGCATGATATTTTCCCAATAGATAAATCCGCCAGCGAAACTCTGAGTCTTTCTGAGGATGCGATTCAGGAGGCGCGGCAGTATTTACGGACTCCTAAAAAACGCGGTCTAGCTTGGATTGCTCCCAGTGATATTAAGGCTCTGGTTGAAGATCAGACATCTTATGATCCAGTGGTTGACCATGTTCAACAGAGCCGTGCGGGACGTTTTGTTATTCCGGCTTAT
>JAPKDT010000177.1 GCA_028822475.1 SAR324 cluster bacterium | reverse complement strand
TAATTATTACATACAGGAAGCATGAAGGCCATTTATTCTCGCATAAAACTGAAAGATATTCGTTTTTGAGCAAAATTTTTCGGGAGATTTTTCTTTCAAAAGTGTTTTAAGAGATTATTTGAAGATGATTTTTTCAAGCATATTTAAGCATAAGTTTCGAAGATCATCCGGAATAGACTTGTTTTTCTCATGTTAATTTGTGATAATTTGATAGTTTTCTGTTCGTGTTTTAGGCGGACAGGGGTGAATTTTTATAACAGTTTCCGGATTTAATTCGTTACCCTAACAGGAGCAAAATATGGCAAGCGATAAGGTACTTCACCTTGAGGATTCCAACTTTGAAGAAGAAACGAAAACGGGCTATGCGCTTATTGATTTTTGGGCAACTTGGTGCGGTCCGTGCGTAGCATTGGCTCCGTTGATTGATGAAATTGCCGGAAGCATGGATGGCAAACTAAAGGTATGTAAGCTTGATGTTGACAAAAATATGCAGACTGCAGCACGCTTCGGAGTCCGTGGAATTCCTTATATTGTCCTGCTTAAAGACGGCAAAGAAGTCGACAGCGTAACTGGTAATGATCCCTCCCGCGTACGTGCTCTGGCAGAACAAGCAAACAGCTAACGCTTCCGAAAAACTCCCGTGCCCTCTGCACAAAACTGGTTACTCCTGCTAACCTATGACGGCACCCGCTATTGCGGATGGCAGGTTCAATTAAATTTACCCACCATTGAAGACACACTTGAACAAGCTGTAAAACGCTTGACCGGTGAATCAGTAAAAGTTCACGGAGCGGGACGAACTGACTCCGGAGTTCATGCCCTTAATTTTACAGCAAATTTTAAGACTTCTGCAGAAAACTTTAAAACTCCCGAAAAGTGGCGTATTGCGCTTAATGCGGTTTTACCGGACGATATTGTCGTAAAATTCGTGCAAACTGTTTCTCCGGAATTTCATGCGAGGCACAGTGCCATCGGAAAACGTTACCGCTACCTTATCTGTAACCTGCCTTATAAGGCTGCCTTTTCCCGTAAGCAAAGCTGGTGGATTAACCAGAATTTAGCTATAAAGAGGATGGAGGAAGCAGCACAAATATTAATCGGAGAACACGATTTTTCCGCATTTCGCGCCTCTAATTGTTCTTCACTAAATCCGCTTAAAAATATTCGTGAAATATTGATCAGCAAAAAGCGTTTTCGATATTCAACCCTGCAAATAGAAGTTGAAGCAAATTCGTTTCTGCAGCATATGGTACGTATAATTTCTGGAACATTGGTTGAAGTAGGGCAGGGCCGTAAAAACGTTGATGATGTTGCTGAAGCTCTTGAAAGCGGTCAACGCAAGTTAGCCGGAATTACCGCACCGGCCCACGGACTGTATTCCTTGAATGTGATTTATCCGCAGGGAATGATCAAATGGCCAAAGGAAGTGATTGATAATTAAGAGATAAATCTATGGAATTTAATCTTCAATCTGACTTCAAACCAGCCGGAGATCAACCTCAGGCAATTGAGACTTTGGTGAATGGTGTTGAACAAAAACATAAACATCAGGTTTTGTTGGGAATTACCGGTTCTGGAAAAACATTCGCAATGGCAAATGTAGTTCAACAGCTACAGCGCCCCACCTTGGTTATTGCCCACAATAAAACTCTTGCGGCCCAGCTTTACAATGAATTTCAAAGCTTCTTCCCCGAAAACGCCGTTGAGTATTTTGTTAGTTATTATGACTACTACCAGCCGGAAGCTTACGTTCCGAGCCGCGATCTTTACATCGAAAAAGACACAGCGCTAAATGATAACCTTGACCGCCTACGCTTGTCTGCAACGCGTTCTCTGCTCGAGCGCCGAGATGTACTGATTGTCGCCAGTGTGTCCTGCATTTACGGAATTGGGTCGCCGGAAAAATATGAAAAAATGCTGCTGATATTTAAGGTGGGAGAACGCCTTTCAAGGCAGGTTATTGTAGCGAGACTGGTAGAGTTACTTTATACCAGAAACGATATTGACTTTCACAGAGGAACATTTCGGGTACGAGGTGATGTGATCGATATTTATCTGGCGGAAGCAGAATCTGCAATTCGATTGGAATTGTTTGGCGACGAAATTGAGAGTCTGGTCCGCTTCGATCCTTTGACCGGAAAAAAGCAAATGTCATATCAGCATTTTGTTATTTATCCCGCCTCGCACTATGTCGCGCCTGCAGAACATGTTCCGGAAACTTTACGTTTAATCCGGGAAGAACTCCGCGAACGTCTCGAAGAACTCCATGCAAACAATAAAATTCTGGAAGCTCAGCGCCTTTTGCAGCGCACGGAGTATGATCTGGAAATGATTGAACAAACCGGTTCCTGTTCCGGAATTGAAAATTACAGCCGTATCATGGATCGGCGTGAGGCCGGAACTCCTCCCGCTACGTTGCTCAATTATTTTCCGGATGATTCTTTGATATTTATCGACGAAAGTCACATGACCCTGCCTCAGCTTAGAGCAATGTACCGCGGGGATTATTCGAGAAAATCTACCCTTGTGGAACACGGATTCCGGCTGCCTTCTGCAGTGGATAATCGGCCGCTACAGTTTCCTGAATTTGTGGAGTTTCCGCAAAGATTGATTTATGTTTCTGCAACTCCGGGAGATTATGAAATGGAGGAGACAGAAGGACAAATGGCGGAACTTGTGGTGCGTCCCACAGGTTTGCTTGAACCGGTAATTGAAATACGACCGGTGCTCGGTCAGGTGGATGATATGCTGCATGAAATACGTCTGCGGGCCAAACGCAAGGAGCGTGTGCTTGTCACCACTCTCACTAAACGTATGGCAGAAGATCTCACGGAATATTACAACGATCTTGATGTGAGAGTACGCTATATCCACTCAGATGTGGATGTCGTGGAACGAACCCAAATTTTACACGATCTGCGGGCGGGAGAATTTGACGTTTTGGTAGGAATAAACCTTCTGCGTGAAGGTTTGGATTTGCCGGAAGTTTCACTGGTCGGGATTTTTGATGCGGATAAAGAGGGATTTTTGCGATCAGTACGCTCACTTATTCAAACCTCCGGCCGCGCCTCACGTAATGTCAACGGACTTGTAATCATGTATGCAGACAGGGTTACAGCATCAATGCAAATCACACTCGACCTCACCGATTCACGCCGTAAGAAACAGGTAGCTTACAACAAAAAACACGGTATTGTTCCGAAAACAATTTTCAGGAAAATCGCACCGTCCTTTGCGCCTGTTGAAATGAATGACATGCTGGAAAGCGATTCTTACGCTGCAGAAGAAAGTCCAGTCTACGAAACAGTGATTAAAATGGAAGAAAAAATTGCTGAATTTGAGAAAGAAATGCGCGAAGCAGCGGAATCACTTGAATTTGAACGAGCGGCGGAATTACGTGACAGAATTGCTGAATTGAGGAAAAAAACGGAAGGCAAATAATAAACCCAAAAAGTTTAATTCTAGTTCTCAATATTAATCTCTGAGAAATCACCTGTGTTCACAGAAAACTCTTAACTACCTCAACTCATCTGGGCTTCAATTATTTTTTCCACTTCCTCCCAAACTGCGCCAACACTGACATTAGCGATGCAAGGGGCGGGCTCATCTTTTTCCAATTTATAAACACATGCCGCATTACAGCCAAAACAAGACATCTGATAAGAGACGGTTTTTAGTACTAGTTCTTGTCCTGTCAAATCAGGATATGGGAGAAAACGTCCAAAGTAAGCTCCTCCCAATACACAAATAACAGGTGTCTTTACAGCAGCAGCAATATAAGCTGCACTTGTCTCACCACTAACCACAAACTTTGCATATTTTAGCAATTGAGGTAATTCCTCCATCCGTGTACCAGCCCATTCTAACGAGGCTCTAGATATACTTTTAATAGATTCAGCCAGCGGTTTTTCACTTGGTGAACCGTCTAAAATACCCGTTAATCCAGTTTCATTATAAATTCGATCGGCAATTTCAGCAAAAGAACCTACAGGCCATTGCCGCAAAGCCTCACTAACTCCAGGAAACAAAACATAGTACTCTCTTTCCCCCCAATTGATGGTCGTCGTGCGATGGAATTTAAGTTTGGGATAGTTAGCTTGGTATGGTTTTGCTGAAAGCCCCTGAAAAAACTCTGCATTGCGTTCCAGTTCTGTCATCATTTGAGTTGAGGCAGGAATTAATTCTGTGTGCCAACCATCCGCTATTGTTTTTTTTAACCAATTACGATTACTCATATCTCCAACTGAACTCACTTTTCGTAAAGCATCACTTGCTCGAATTAGTGGATCACCGAGGTAAAACTCACGAGAAAATGTGGGCTGAATAGCAATTTGTACACCTAAGTTTTTAATTTTACGGAGGAGATTCCAGCGATAACTGGAAAAAGTTTTGAATTGTTTGACGTCAAC
>JAPKDT010000176.1 GCA_028822475.1 SAR324 cluster bacterium | reverse complement strand
AGGCAATATGATTCTTTACGGCAGTCAACTGTCAAAACTTCCTGAAAAGAAGGAAGTTGAAGCAAGCGCAAAAAAATTACAAAAACATCACCAACTTGATTTCCGCAAAATGCTGCGTGAATTAAACAAGGTGTTTTAAAAGTTGGAAGTGTAAAAAGATGGACAAATGCGTATAATAATTCATGGACATAACATATCAAGGGAATAATCTTCCTGATAGTGAGATTATTTCGATTATTAATAAATGATGTTTAGGAGTCTTTTTCTGAAATTTATGAACTGTAGATTTGTTTGTACAGCTTGAAGCTTCTGTAAACTCTTTTAACATATTTTCTGGTTTCGGAGAATGGTATTTGTTCAACAAATGCGTCAATTGATTTTCCTCTCCAGCGCTTGATCCATTTGAGCATATTGTTAGGACCTGCATTATAACTTCCCGCAGTGTAAATCAATTCAGATTTGAATCTGTCTGCAAGACGTCCCAGATAAAGTGTTCCAAGACGAGTATTCAATTCAGGATTAAAGATTTCAGCTATTTCACTAAGTTTGATTTTCTGTTTACGTGCCATGAATTTTGCTGTTGCCGGCATGAGTTGCATCAACCCCATGGCCTTGCTTGATGACAATGCCTGTGGATCAAAGTGACTTTCTTCACGCATGATTGCCAGCGCAAAATACGGATCAATTCCGGCCTGGTTTGCATAACTCTTCAACTGGGACCAGTAAGGTCTGGGGTATGCCAGTTCCCAGAGCGGATGTTCGCCAACGTCCAGAGTTACAAGGTGCGGCAGATAATAATTGGCAATCACCCTGAGTACAGAATGATACTCACCTCTGCGGTGAAGCAGATGACTCACATGCCAATTGCGTGTACTGTTTTTATAACGTCCCAGGCCAGCAAACAATTCTTTGAGTGCCTGCTCTGGTTCTGCAATATCAAAAAGGAACTCGGTCCTCTTCAGCAAATCTTTGGTTTTCTGGTTGAGTTTCTCAGTTGGTTCTGCGTAAAGTTTTGCTTTACGTGTTTTGATTACGGACAAAATACTTTCAGGAATTTCTTCTCCAGAAATCAGGCGCATACCGTAATAGGTGTTAGGTTGTCTAAGAATTATTTTTTTAAAACTTTTTGCGGCAAGTTCAGGACGTCCGCTTTCTTGTAACAATTGTCCCTGCCAGAATAACAGCTTGGCTTTCATTTCAGAATTATAAATTCTTGTCTTAAGCCCCTTTTTAATGTATTCCAGTGCTTTTTTGGTATTCTTCTGCTGTTGATATGACCAAGCGAGTTCCCATGCTGACTTCGCGGCCAGTCGGTGTTTAGGGAAATGAAGGAGCAGACGATCCCACCAGAACTGTGCTTTGCGAATTTCTGAATCCAAACGATAACGGGTGGCAATTTTATCAAACAAAACTGGCAACTGTTTTGCTTTATGATTAAGTTTTTCAAGATTATAAATAGCGCTCCTTCCTGCCGGTATATTTTTGCGTTTAATGTAGGAACGTGCCGTCCAGTAGAACTGGGATTCTTTTCCCAAAACCCATTTTTTTGATAGAGTTCCATTTTGCTGCAGTTTTATTATGCGAGCATAATATTTTTCGTCAAAAAGTGCTTTTAGATAGGCTTCTCCAAGTTTTTTCACTACCTTTCTGCTTCTTCCATTCCTTAATTGCGGAAGGTGTTTAATCAGATACATGTCCAATCCGAGTTTTGAGAGACTTCTGACACGACGTGATAACTCTGCCGGAGAGATATTTTTAAGCTCATCTGCAGTCAGGTTTTTGTGGGTTAGAGCAGCCGTTTTTTTATTAAGAGGATACTGCCAGCCTAAGACCTTATATTTGTGCTCAAGCTTTAAACCTTTCAGTTTTGCTCCACGCAGATAAAGTGCGTGTATTTCATAATCCGTGAGAAACCAATTGTGGTTTTTACGAGTGTCATGCAGCAGATTGAAAATTTGTAGGGCTTCTTTGTCAGTACTGAATTCAGTCTTAATATCTTCACGCAGTGAACTCAGGTAAAAATTTCTTTCCGGAAGTTTTAGCAATATTCGGATATTGACAATTGCTTCCTTATGCCGTTCTGACATCAGTAAAACGCGTATTTTTTGAAATATCCAAGCGTCTATCACCTCTGATTCTGGAGTTTGTTTGAGACTTTTCAGCGCTGCTTTGTGATTCCCAAGCTGCAGATGACATTTTGCATTCAAAATACGTGAACGGTTCCATAAACCGTTGTTAGTCCACGACTTTGGTTTTGCTAAAGGTTTCAACTGGCGGATTAGTACCTTGCAGTCACCACTTTCGTAAAAATGAATGAAAGGTTTCAATGATGAGCTTTTATGAGCAGAAACAGAACTTAAGGGTAACAATAATGTAAAAACAAAACAGAATGTTCCTGCAAACTTAAAAGGTTTACTGAAATATTTGACTCTTTCAAAATTGGAGGATGCCTTTAATTGCTTGAAACTCTGAAACATATCTTAATCAGTTGGTATAGTTGGTGCTTGTTAATGCTCGACAAAGTCAATCCTGATCTCAGGAAGCTAAAAAAGCTAGAGCAAATATCTTGCCTTAATGTGCCAATAGTTTAGATTTCAGCAAAAAACAAATGAAGAGTGAAGTAAAGCAAATGGAGGATGAGCTTTTGGTAAAACAAAAAAATGCAGAGCCAGATGAATCTGCGCAGACGGTAGTACTTCAACCCTTGATCTTAAAGCAAACATCTCATAACACCAAAGGTACTCAGGCGCGGCCTTATGATTTTGGTGCAGAAACTTATGATGTTTACAGTAACCTTAAAAATCCGTTTATGGTGGGAATTCTTGCTGCAGACACAGAACGGATACAATTGGATCCCATCAATACTCAAAACCTTTTTCAGCAAATTGAGAAAAACTCAACCTATACACTTGAGTATCCGCTTAACATTTCTGCACACAGTAAACGAAAACTTTCTTCTACTCAGCCGGTTTCTTCAGCAGGAAAAAATGAAACTTCAACCGTCAGAGAAGGCAAACTTAAAACGGCTTCTATGGAATATCTACCGCGTGAAAAACTAAAAGAAGATAAACGAAAACTTCAGGTATATATTCAGAATTTTTTCAGCCACTTTCTGAAACGTCTTGGAGAAGAACCGGGGGGACTGCCTGTAATCATCAATGAACTCGTGCCCTTATTTGTTGCTCATCAAATTCGAATCCGATTTTATGAAGCCTTCCGTCAGATGCATGCGATGGAGGATTTGATCACCACCCTCGAAAAGATAAGTAGTGATTGTGAATTGGAAAATTTTGAGCTTTTCTGCAGTGCCATTTTTGTCTTTTACAGTTCCCAGAGTAATAGCTAGTTTGAAGCAAAAATCCGGAACCTCCACTCTTTAACCTCAAATTGCTTTTTAAATGAGGCCTTCCTTCGTTGAAGTTGATCTAAACAATTTAAGACATAATCTGGATCTGATCCACAAACATACTGACAATAGACCGGTGATGGCAGTGGTCAAGTCAAACGCATATGGGCATGGTATGTTGAAGGTTGCCCAACTTTATGAAAAGTTGGGTGTGAACTGTCTTGGCGTAGCTTTACTGGAAGAAGGGATTCGCTTACGCGAGTCAGGAATAAGTCTGCCGATTGTTGTTTTTGGAGGAGTGCTGCCTCAACAGATTATACAATATCTGGAATGGAATTTAGAATTTTTTGTTTCATCTCCGGAAGTTTTGCGAGTTACTGAATCAATTTGCAAATCAGGCTCACGACAGGCGATAGTTCATCTTAAGCTTGATAGCGGAATGGGTCGGATCGGAATCAATACCGCTGATTCAGCGAGTTTTATTGAAGAAGCGGTGCGCGCGGAACACATCACTGTAAAAGGTGTTTGTTCACATTTGGCCTGCGCGGATGATCCTAAAAATCCATTTACCTTGAAACAGGTTGAAAGTTTTTTAGCAGCAGTTTCAGTTTTTGAACGTCTTGGGGCAGAGATTCCTGTTCGGCATCTTGCAAACTCAGGAGGCGTGCTTTATTTTCCAGAAACACATCTTGATCTGATACGGCCGGGAATTTTGCTGTATGGAGTATATCCTGATACTTCAAGTCCACATGTATTGGATGTACGACCTGCTTTACAGTTGAAATCCCAAGTTGCTTTCCACAAATCTATACCTGCGGGATTCTCAGTAAGTTACGGTTCAAGCTGGACTTCAGAAAAGCCCTCTGAAATTTCCACAGTTCCGCTGGGTTACGGGGACGGTTATCGGCGGCAGCTTTCAAATTGTGGAGAGGTGCTGATAAACGGAAAACGTAGGTCCATTGCAGGCCGAGTCTGTATGGATCAGTTTATGGTTAATTGTGAAAATGATACAATTAATATTGGAGACGAAGTTGTTTTGATCGGTCAACAGAAAGACCAGTTCATCACGGTTGAAGAAATATCTTC
>JAPKDT010000175.1 GCA_028822475.1 SAR324 cluster bacterium | reverse complement strand
TCACAAAGTGCGATTTTGATTTGAGCTTTTTCAATCATTACACCGAGTTCTTTTGTACGTAATAAAGGCATTGTCGAAACAGCGATACCTCCTGCTTTAACTACACCAAACCAGCAGACAACCATCATGTATGAATTTGGGGCACGCAGCAATACACGGTTTCCCGGAATCAATCCGCAATCATCTACGAGTACGTGTGCAAGCTGATTTGCGTCTTTCTGCAGACGCTCATAAGTATATTCTTCCAGAGGAGTAATGATCACCAGTTGTTCCCCGTAACCTTCTGCAACCGCATCATCGAGAAAAATATTCGCACAATTCAGTTTTTCCGGATATTCCAACTCTGCTAAATTACTGAATTCCGGAAACTGTTCAGGAGGCGGTAAATTGTCTCTTGCAAAAGTGTCCCGCAGATGTTTAGTCACATTTTCTCCAAAATATTTTGTAGTGCAATTTTGATAGTTCCCATAAAAACTCTGAAACATATAATCTAACATTTCAGTAGTATGGAGAAATATTAAACATATTAGATTGGTAACACAAAATAGATTTCTCGCTTTGTTCGAAATGACAATATTTTTTGATTTGTAACCTCCGTATCAAATATCCAAAGTCTTTGATCCTGACTGATCAAAATAGTGTGTTAAGGACGAAAAATCAACCGTGATGTTTTATTTGCCAGAATGTCTTTGCGATTCATTCTTTGTTTACGGTATTCTCCTGCAAGGTAGAGCGGGGTTTGATTCTGGTAATGCTGATCGAAGAAATAACCGGCCTGTCCGGTAGGGTTAATTCCAGCTGAATTTTCTGGGTTTCCAAAATCAATCACGCGGCGTGTAGAGGGTCCTGAGCTAACTTTCAGTTCTTTTGGTCCATATTTGTGACGGAGTTGATTTACCACACCTTTACTGCCTGGAACCGGAAAAGGGCCTATATTAAAAAACATATTCAAGGGTTTTTGCCGTCCCAGTAAATGTTTAATTTCCAAGGTGTGAATCCTGCCCCATTCCCATGTGTTCACATTTGAACCATAATCTTTTTCCAAACTTTGCACAGCGTTGATCCATGCTGTCCCGAGAATTTCCGCTTGAGTTTCACGATTGTCCGAAGTATCCACGTTATCCCACCATGGAGATTGCGGATTGTTCAACAGCAGCGGAATGCTTTTATCAATCAGTGACACATTCAATAAAACCAGAGTGCCTTTTTCTTCAATCTCATCAGCAAATATTCCGAGGCTCAAATGATAAAAGAGTCGGTGAAAAATTGTCGGTCCTGCTGCCTTAATGTTGTGTATTCCATCCCAGTTTTTAAAAACTTCCGCAGCATTACTGAAGACTTCGCTGCGTCCGGAATTCTCAGACATTACCGACAAAAAGTGCTTCCGGAAATTATTTATACGCGGATTTTTGGTGTCAAGTTGAATGGACTGCATTTCGTCCGCAGTCCAGCTCTTTTTTGCAGGATTGAGCAATTCACCAATCCGATGCGCCCTTTCCTCAGCTGCATAGTAACCCGCTTCGAGTCCGCTTCCGGTATCTCCAGGTTGATTATTTCCATTGTAGAGTATTCCAGATTTAGGGTTTTCGGATTGCGGATTTTCAGAAAAATCACGGTAACCCAAAACCTCATCTTTTCCGCTTGCTCCATCAAGTATAACAAATGAATTCACGTGAGCCGGACGAATCACCAGACGTGCCGCTCCCCACCAGGCGATGTTGCCTTCAGCATCTCCATAGTTAATATTCAATCCCGGCGCGTGAAGCTTACTGACCGCAGCTCTTGAATCCGACAGACTTGCTGAATGACCCAGCTCATAAAAAACCTGTTCAGTTGAATTTTCAAAATTACTCAGCATTTCCCAAGCCAGCGCAACCGGCTGTGTTTCAGTTTTTTCAACAGATTCCAGCACATCGTTGATGATTGGACCATGTCTGGAAATACGCACACGCAGAGGATAGTCTTCTCCGCCCTTTACTGAAATTGTTTCTGCTATAATTTTTAGCTCTTCCCAGTGATCACGGAACCATACCTGATCTGGATTTATGGGATTTGCACGCTCACGATAATAATCTAAATCGTCATTCTGCAACATTGTAACACCCCAGGCCATACGTCGATTATGACCCAGAATCGCAAATGGAATTCCCGCCAAATGGTGTCCGTAAAGTTCCCAATCCGGAGTTTTCAGATGTGCTTCATACCAGGTTGAAGGTGCAGAAAAACCAATGTGCGGATCATTAGCTAAAATTACTTTTCCTGATTTGCTGCGTGAACCTGAAATGACCCACGAATTGCTACCGAAAAAAGGTGGTATACGGGAAAGCACATTTTCCATTTTAGTAAAAAGTGTTGCTAACTCCAGGTCTGTATCAGCATGCTTGTTTGAGACTTTGATCTGGGTATCACCTTGAGGCCAGTTCAGAGCAAGATCCTTGAGGTAACTGCTGCCCAGTTTTTTTTGAATGTGTGAAATAAGAGGATCCTGCTGAACAGCATTAGAGAAAGTAAATGACATGTAAGCGGAAATGCTGACCAGATCCTCGATCCTGTATTCACGTTTTGGAATTCCTAAAAGTGTAAATTCAAGCGGGGTGGATCCTGTAGCAACGAAAGCATTTACTCCGGAGAGGTATGCTTCGAGCGCTTTTGTAATTTTTGGGGGATTTTTGCGGTAATTTTTTTCAACGTAGCTTTTGGCATAGCGCTGAATGCCGAGTGTACGGAAATAACGGTCAACATCCAGAGTTGCCTCACCGAGCATTTCGGAAAGTCGACCATGAGCGACACGGATCATCAACTCTAGTTGAAAAAGCCGCTCCTGCGCTAGCAGATAACCCAAAGCACGATAAGCATCGAGTTCGTTTTCCGCTTCTATGTGAGGAATTGCCCATTCGTCAAAGACAACATCAACCTCACTTTTCAATCCCGGAAGGCTGATTTCTCCAGAACGCTGAGGTAATTTTGATCTTAAATAACCATAACTGCCTGCAATAACCAGCAAAGCCAACAGACTGAGCCCATAAATAAATTTTCGCAACATACTCAGGATGGTATTAAGATTTCAGGCTGCTTCCATACTTAGTTTTCTGCGGTGCAGATACTGATTCAGTTTCATGCGAGTCAGCATATCAATGTCACGGAAGACGAAGTGGACATCGACCTGTCCGCTGCGGGGATTAACATCAAGCACAGAGGCGGCTAAATTTTCGCGCAAACTGGCGTAAGGCAGATGAAAAAGAAAAACATCACTTTTGTTGATGCCCTGAGGAGGCAGTTCATCCAGCTGGACCTTTAAACCTCCGGCACTCAAATCCTTTATTATTCCGGACAATTTATGATGCTGAAGACGCCCCAGATCAAACTTCTGCTCCATTTCAAACTGCTCTGAGCTTAACAGCTGAAAATCCATTTCCAGCTCCATTGGCAGACGTTCGGAAATTCGGATCTGCAATTTACGTATTTTGTTGGTGTGGCTCAGTATAACCGCGTTTAGATCTTTTTTCAGTTGTCCTATGATCTCAAATTTAAACTCATAATCAGCATCATTTCCGCGGCGGATATTACAATACAATTCCTTAAACTGTCTGATATTGGCCGGACGCCGTTTTACTGTCGGCGGTTTGATCAACAACTGTGTCTCATTAGAATCCATAATGGTACTCGTGAAGACAATTTTTTTTTGCTCATGTCGAATCTGGAATTCCAGTTGAGTTCCGACTTCAATCATTTGTGTAGAGGAAAAGTTTACATCCGTGTTCTTGAAACTAAACTGCAAACTTTTACGCAGCATAAATATTTTGTTCAAATCCGCTTTTGAGATGTTTGTGGAATTTTTATAATCCTCAACTTTTTGCTCATATTTTTCCACGGACATAATAACCGGCAGCAATTCAGCAGGATCACTCGTGCCGCATAACTCTATTAAAAAATCACGATCCTCATCATCTACCTGCCGTGCTTCAAATTCAGAGTCAACTGCTAACTGAGCCTGATCTTCAGCAATTTTCTCAAGATCTTCATGGATTTTCTTTTTCTGGAGATAGCGTACCAGAAATATACCTCCTACTACTGAACCTACTAAAGCTGCAGCTGAGAGATAAAAACTTAAAGGAATTTCAGAAAGAGGGGGCATGCTCTGCAGCAAATTACTCGACTGCAGATCCTGAAGTCCAAATTTTGCATCTTTGGGACTCCTATCTATTCCACAAAGAAACAACCAGGCAGTCATAATTCCTGCTGATAGACTAACTTTATGCAAATATTTTCTTAATCCAAGCATGAAACGTAGACTCAAATATTGACAGTAGTACTGAATTTTATTGAAATTATAAACAAATTCGGTAACGCATCTGTTATGCCAATCAACCGACTAAATCATAACTTCCAAGTACTTTGTAACTAAAATTTGAAACACGGAGAACGTCAAGACAGGCTTCTGTATCCGCAGAATTGTAAAAATCTACATAAAATA
>JAPKDT010000174.1 GCA_028822475.1 SAR324 cluster bacterium | reverse complement strand
CATACCACTGCTGTGCAAAAATCCCAATCGTTGCTGAACCACAGCCCACGCGCATCCTTTCTTCCTGATTACCGTCAATGATCGGCGCGACTCCTGCCTCAATTATCAATTTTGAACCATCGTCCACTTCAAGCTCCACCACTTTTCGGTTACCCAAATCCATCATCATTTGACAAGTGACGCGTCCTTCCTGTTTACTGCCGCCAGTTAAATGATGCACTCCGCCGAGAGAGAGCATCTGCGAGCCGTATTCCGCAGTCATCACGTGTCCAACCTGCTCTCCCTGACAGTTGACAGACGCCTGTTCCGGACCAATATAGCGGTCAGTGTCGATTTTGATTTTATAGCTGCAGTAACTGAAAATTCCTTCAGTAACCACCGTCACCATATCCACATCATTATGTTTGCTGCCAATGATAAATGGAGCCGGTTTGTAATCCGGATAAGTGGTCCCGGCTCCGACCGCAGTCGGAAAAATGCTTTCCGGATTCACTGGAACGTTATTTGCGAGTAAAGAACCATCCCATTCCTGCGTTTGTTCTCCAAATGGAACAAGCGCTTCATTCCCGTCGACGGCCTTTTGCGTGAAAATCACGGGATCCATCCTTTTCAGCTTACCATCAACGTTGCCGTAGCGGTCGCAAGACCCCGTTTTTCCGGGACTGATTCTGCACAGAATCGGACAGGCGTCACAGTTAACTTTTTCTACAGTTGTGTTTTTTTGTTCAGAATTGCTCATTATTTATTTACCAGCCTCATGGAGAGCTGAAAACACCCGGTCCGGTGTGGCCGGAAGATGGCGGATTGAAACGCCGGCGGCATGTTTGATAGCACCTAGGATGGCGGGTGCTGTTGGAATCAGGGCATGCTCACCAATTCCTTTAGCACCGTATGGCCCTAAAGGTTCCGGATCTTCAATCAGGATCACTTCAATTTCAGGCATATCACCCACTGTCGGCATCAGGTAATCGTGCAGATTTTCACTGACCGTTTGTACATATTCCTCCATCAAAGCCATTCCCAAACCCTGGGCGATTCCGCCATGGATCTGTCCTTCAACCTGTGTAGGATTGATGGTTTTGCCAACGTCATGTGCGGCTGCCAATCTCAGTACTTTGGTGGTGCCCAAAAAAGTATCTACTTCCACTTCGGTAATCTGCGCCCCAAATCCGTAAGTAGCATATGGACTCCCCTGTCGATTTTCATCAAGAGTTGTAGTTGGCGGATCAAAGGTACCTTCTCCGGTGAGCACATCACCACCCTTCAGAGGCAGAATATCTGAAAGAACTATTTCATGACTGCCGATATCGTCTTCTACAATGAGTTTGCCTCCAGCGGAATCGTCGGTTTGTTCAAGGCGCAAACTTGCGTTTTCGGATGCTTCTGCAAGACGAATAATTTGTGCCCGCAATTCTTCTCCGGCAAGTTGTGCAGCTTTTCCGGAGACAAAGGTTTGTCTTGATGCAGATGTTTTTCCTGCATCTGCAGTCAGGTCCGTATCACCCATTACAAATTCAAACTGAGATGCGGGAAGACCCAGGGCATCAGCACAAATCTGCACCATGATCGTGTTTGCACCTTGACCGATATCCATTACCCCATTATACAAAGTAACTATTCCATCTGCATTTATACCAACTTTCATTGTCGATGGATTTGACAATGATGTATTTCCGCAGCCATACCAGACACTTCCGCAACCGACTCCACGCCTGATATGGTTAGAATTTTTATTAAATATCTCTGCATCTGCACGCCATTTTCTCCAGCGTCCCTGAAGAGCTTCCAGGCATTCCACCTGACCCACGCTGTTTTCAAGCTTCTGCCCGGTTGCGGTTTTGTCACCTTTCCGGAGTGCATTCCTGATTCTGAACTCAAGCGGGTCAATTGCAGTCTTTTCTGCAAGTTCATCTATCAAAGCTTCATGGGCAATAGCTCCCTGTGGAACTCCAAATCCCCTGAAAGCTCCGGAAGGAGATTCGTTGGTGAGTAGAGCGCGTGTTTCCGCCAATACGTTCGGTATTAAATAAGGTCCACTGCAGTGAATCGGAACACGGTCCGCAACTGTCGGTCCCCATGAAGCATAGGCACCTGTATTGAAATCACCATGATATTCAAAAGCGGTCAACTTACCGTCACCGGTACAACCGGCTTTGGCGCTCATCCGAACCGGATGTCTTTTTGTACTAGAAGCAAGTGATTCCGGACGCGTGTAAATACAACGCACCGGTCTTTCCAGGATCCAGGCTGCAAGAGCCACCAGAGGTTGCAGAGAAAGGTCCAATTTTCCTCCAAATCCTCCTCCGACTGCAGATGGAATAATTCGAATCTGTTCCGGATCAACTCCCATAACCTGGGCTACTTCCGCACGGTCCATGTAAGGTGTTTGTGTACAGACAAATATCTCCAGGCGTTGGCCAAGCTTACGAGCATAACCTGCCTCGGGTTCAATGTAACCATGTTCTACTGCCGAAGTAGTCCATTGTCCTTCTACTACAAAATCTGCTTCTGCAAAAGCTATTTCAACATCACTTTTTTTCAGAAAACCCCTGGCCAAAACGTTATCCGGAATTTGGGCCTGGACCGGTTCCAATTTTCCGGATAGTGCTCCCTCCCAGCCACGGACTGCCTCCAGTGGTTCCCATCTCAAACCTAAATCATTATCTGACACAGATTCTACACTTTCCCGGTCGCCAACGAGAGCAAGCACGGCTTCTCCCCTGAAGCGTACATGATCTTTAGCTAAAACGGGTTGATCTTTGATATGTGGGTAAATTCCAAAACCATTGTTTCCAGGTACGTCGTCTGCAGTCAAAACCCTGACCAATCCGGGATAATCCTGCAGTACTTTTTCAGGATCGGCGTGTGTGAATTTTGCGCGTGGATGCGGGGAGCGTACAGCCCTGAGCCAAAGTGCATCTTCCGGAGCCTGATCTGCACCAAAAATTTCTTCACCCGTAATTTTTTTGTACCCGTCAACTTTCTCCATCCGGGTACCGACGGATTTCTGATTATTGATTTCAGGAGTAGATTGAGAAGATGAAGATTGTCCGGCTTTGAGTACAGCCTGAACTATTTTAGTGTATCCTGTACAGCGGCACAACACGCCGCCTAATACGTCTAGAACCTGAGGTTTCGAGGGTTTCGGTGTATGATCCAACAGCGATTGCGCCGCCATCAACATTCCAGGTGTGCAGATGCCGCACTGCGCAGCGCCTTCATCAAGGAACGCTTGCTGAAGTGCGGTCAAGTCGCCGTTCTCAGCAAGTCCTTCCACCGTACGGGCGCTATGGCCTTCCATCTGTCCAACTGCAGTTAAACAGGCATAACGCTGTTCACCGTCTACAAGGATGGTGCACGCACCACAATCTCCGGCATCGCAGCCGACTTTGGTTCCGGTCAAGCCTAAATCTTCACGAAGCACATCCGAAAAACGGCGCAGCGGATTTACAGAAATGGTTTGCGGGAGATCATTCAAAATGAATGAAACAGTGGTTTTTTCAGTAGTACTCATAGTTTAAATAACTCCCTTGATTGCACGTAGCAGTAATTCAGGAACGACCTTTTTTCGGTAATCCGCCGTCGCCCGAATATCATCAATTGGTTCCAAAGATTCAAAATGTGCAGGTATTATTTCAATTGATTTTAGTTTTTGACCAACCGCTTCCTGTTCCAGCAATCTCAGGCGCTGTGCAACAGGTGAACATGCGCCAACCGCGATTTTTAAATTCAAAACTTCATCACGTTCATTCAACTCTGCGACTACTCCAACCATCACGATTGAAATAACGAGATAGGCTCGTGTTCCTAATTTTTCAAAATTACCACGTGCCTTTTTGGCGGGACGAGGAATGAAAATTCCGCTGATGAGTTCGTCCTCTTTTTTAGCGGTTTTACGGTTGCCGAGGATGAATTTTTCTAAGGGCAGCATTCTTGTTTCCCGCACGGATTGTAGTTGAACTTCAGCCTCAAGTGCCAGTAAATTTGGAACACTGTCCGCAGCAGGAGACGCATTGCAGATATTTCCGCAAAGAGTTCCTGCGTTCTGAGTCTGCACTCCTCCAATTGTTTTCGCGGCCTGTTTTAAACCATCAAAAGCAGGTGGAAGCTGTGCCTCAACAATATCAGTCCAGGTGGTTAAAGCACCAAGCAGAAAACCGTCTGCTGTTTGTTGAATTTTACGTAGTTGTTCGATCCCGCTTAAATCGAGCACATTATCCGTAATCGGCTTGCCGACACGGGCAGGAAAGAAATCTGTCCCTCCAGCCAGCAAAGTCCGAGGATGCTCACTCAACACAGAGAGAGCGTCTTCGAGATTGTCTGGTCGTAAATACTCTAACATCAGTAATTATGTCTTATCAATAATAGGAAAGAAAATATTTTTTTTAGTATTAATTTCAATTCAGGTCTGTGCAAAAGGGTACATCAAACAGGCTGAGTTGACAACTCAAAAACCGTAATACTGTCTCAGATTGTCG
>JAPKDT010000173.1 GCA_028822475.1 SAR324 cluster bacterium | reverse complement strand
ATAGAACGAGGAATCTTTACCCAGGCACAATTGTTATTCCAGATCTTGATCTTTTCACAGGATCGAGCCAATCTAATATAATAATTCTGAATCTTGCCAAGTATTGCACATCAGAAGTTTAATACTTTTTATAAACAGAGATTGAATGCAGATTAAAATATTTTACTGTGTGGTTTGAAACTACAAACCCAGCGCGGTCAGTTTGGCTGCGGAATTAAAAGAATCATTCGAGGTTGAAGCCGAACTTCTTTCTGGTGAAAGGGGTGATTTTGAAGTTGTTGTGGATGGCGAAAAAGTATTTTCCAAGAAAATACTTTCAAGATTCCCTGAACCCGGAGAAATAACTCAACTAATCCGGCTGTGATCGTCCCTTAAAAAAACTGAGACGTCATCCTCAATCTGAAAATGGTCTAATACTTCACACTTAAATTGAGTACTGTTCTAATCAATTGAATCTTTAAATGTTAGTGTTTGTTAATATCTGCTGGAGAAAGGGCTGAAAGGTCACTAGGATAGAAATGACCTTTTGCAAATGCAGGAATAATATTAGAAATCTGCTTTTAACGCAGCACGTATTTCTCGCTTGAGATCTTTGTTGCGCTGTTTTGCTGCTGCTTCACGCTTTAGACGTTTTGCTAAAGATGGTTTGCAGTGATATTTTCGTTTCTTTATTTCTTTAAAAAGTCCTTCTCTGATCAAGGTGCGCTTCAATTGCATCATTGACCGACCGACGTTTCCGTCACGAACTTCTACTCTGATTGGCATGTATTACCTGTTTATGCAAAAAATAATTTATAAATGATCTGATTAAAACAGCTTATTATGATGCACGCGACAGACAAAGGCAACATTATTATTACTTTTTATCAGTTTCTTCTTCAGGTGCAGGAAGCGCGGAGCGTTTTTTTAATTCAAGTAGTTCAACATCCAAATCTGTAGAGTCATGTTCCAACTCTTCAAATTTACTTTCTAAACTATCTTTATCCGACTCAAGGCTAATTTCCTGATAAGCTTCTGCACGGGCTTGCATATTTTCCACTTTTTCTTCCATTCTCTCAATTGTTTCCATTGTTCCGGAAGTATCTCCAAGCCCCTCCATGGTTTGATATATTTTTTCCTGAGCCTCTGCCTGTTTTTGTTTAGCAGATAAGATTCCTTTCTTACGTTTTATTTCATCGATTTTATCTTCCATCGTCTGGTAACTGTTTCGAAGGGCTTCTGCATTGTTCCGATGCATTTCCAATTGTTTTTCAAAATCTGTCGCCCGTCTGAGGTATTCTTTCTTTCGTGTCAGTGCTTCTTTTGCTAAATCATCTTTTTCATTCTGCACCGCCAGGATCGCCTTTTTCTCCCATTTATCTGCTTCTTTATGTTCCTTTTCAGTGTCGCGTTCAAGACCTTTTTGTAATGCTAAGGCCTCTGTCATTTGCTGTTTCGCTTTCCTTTTTTGAACCTCCAAATCAGCAAGCATTTGCTGAAGCATTTTTTCTGGATCTTCTGCTTTGTCCAGCAAGTCATTTGCATTTGAACGAAACAGGTTGAATAATCTCTGTATGATTCCCATAATTTTTTACAGATTGATGTTATCTAGAAAAGTTGTTTGCGTTTGTTTGAGGGCAGAATATTGAGTGCTTCGCGATACTTAGCTACTGTTCTGCGTGCGACTTTGATTCCACTTTGACGCTCTAAAATATCTGCAATCTGCAGGTCTGTATAGGGTGACTTCAAGTTTTCTTTCTGCACCATTTGCTGGATCATATCTTTGATACGTTTTGATGAAACAGCTTCTCCTCTACCTTGATCGATGCCGCTGGTGAAGAAGTATTTTAGTTCAAATATACCTTGTGGTGTATGCACATATTTGTTGGTGGTGATCCGACTGACAGTTGACTCATGTACGTCAATATCTTCTGCAACATCTTTGAGCACAAGAGGCCGTAAAAAGTGAATACCGTGCTCAAAGAACTTCCTTTGAAAACGAAGAATGCTTTTTGTCACACGATAAATAGTTTTTTGTCTTTGTTCAATGCTTTTAAGCAGCCATTGCCCTGCTTTGACTTTTTCTAAAATATAATCTTTGGTGAGGCTACCATCGTCCACTAGAGTATTACTCAAATCTTTATAATAATTGCTGATTCTCAGACGAGGCATACCGGCCGAGTTTAACGCGACTTTATATTCATCGTCTTTTTGATAGATATAGACATCAGGAATTATGTAATGGTGTGATGGATTTTGAATAAACTCCCGTCCAGGTTTTGGTTCAAGGGACATGATCAGACGATAAGATTCAATCACCTGTTCAAGGTCCTGTTTCTGCCTTCGTGCTATTTTTTTCAGATCCTTTGACTCCAACAGCGGCATGTCATGTTTGACAATACGGGTACACAAGTTTTCGCTTTCACCCAGGATATCCAACTGGATTAAGAGGCATTCCTGTAAACTTCTGGCACCAACTCCATTTGGGTTAAATTGTTGAATCTTTCCAAGGACATATTCTACGAAAGAGCAAGCTGCTGCAGAAACTAACGGTCTTTTTGGCTCCTCTTCTGGAATTTGTTCGTATTCTTCAAAATCAGGAACATCTTCCTTTTTATTTTTTTTCTTCTGGGTCGTTTTTCCTGTTTGAAACTTGAGGTCCAACAAATCTGCTTCAATTTCCGGAAGCTCAGGTAACTCTCCATTTTTGTAGCCTTTGTTGATTTGATGGTACAAATCTCGCTGTGATTCCAAAAGTTCACGTACACTTGTTACCAGGAATCCATCATTGTCAATGTTGCCGATTAAGAATGCACCAATTTTATATTCCAGTGGAGAAAGTTCCTGCATGTCTAACTGCCAGACCAGATGATCGGCCAAGGATTCGGTTTGTGCAGTTGTAGCTTCTATTGAGGGGCTTTCCTCGTCATCTGAACCACTGTTATAGCGTCGTTCCTGGTAACCTCCAAACTGTTCTACCTGTTCAATATACTGCTGCCAGTCAACTTCATCCTGATCTTTATTTTCATGTTCATTTTCACGGGCAGTTTCGAAATCTTCCGTATCCGCTACTACTTCAGGGCTTTCCGCGGTTTCGGGTGTTTCAGGAGAATCGTCTGTTTTGTTGGGAAAGGTGTCCATGTCTATGCCCTCCTCAAGAACTGGATTTTCTATCAGAGTTTGTTCAATTAATTCTTCCAATTCTGTGCGTGACAATTGCAAAAGTTTGATAGCCTGCTGCAGCTGGGGAGTCATGATCAGCTGCTGGCTCATCTTCATTTGCATTTTCATCTGCATTGCCATGAATCCTCGCTATCCTAAGTACAAGTTTGTGAAAAGATTTTTTAAAAGATACATTTTGTGGATGTTATTAATTTGCTTGCTAATAGTTTCGCTCCAAATTGACGTAAAAGTCAAACCTACATCGAGAAAGACTTTCCGAGGTAAACTTTTCTGGCCTGATCATTTTCGACCAATTCATCCGGAGTACCACCAATCAGCAACTCTCCTTCGTTCATAATGTAACCATAATCGATTATACCGAATGTTTCTCTGACATTATGGTCAGTGATCAAGATACCTATGTTCCGTTTCGCTAACTGCTGGACGATCGTTTGAATATCTGCAACCGCAATCGGGTCAACACCTGCAAATGGTTCATCCAGCAGCATGATTGCAGGTTCAAGCACCAGTGCACGAGCTATTTCCGCACGCCGACTTTCACCTCCGGAGAGAGCATAACCTTTTATTTTTCGTACATGCTGTATTCCAAGTTCATTTAACAGCGAATCCAGACGTTCCCGTTTTTCATTACGGCTCAACGGCAGCATTTCCAAGACTGCATTCAGGTTTTCTTCAACAGTGAGTTTTCTAAAAATGGATCGTTCCTGTGAAAGATATCCAAGCCCAGCTTTTGCACGCTGGTGCATGGGATAACGGGTGATATCCTGACCGTCTAAAAGGATAGTTCCCTCGTCAGGACGCTGTACACCAACTATCATATAAAATGTGGTGGTTTTCCCTGCTCCGTTAGGTCCAAGCAGGCCAACCACCTGACCTTGTGCAACTTCAAGTGAGATGCCTTTAACCGCATGCCTGCCCTGGTAAGATTTTCTAAGATTAGTGGCCTCTAATTTACTTGTGCTCAAACGAAGTCCCCGACTAACTCTGAATTGACAAAAATTAAAATTATTTGTATAATATTATTTGCTTTAGTTAATTAATTATTGTAGCAGAAAAAGAACATTATGCCAATCTATGAATATCTCTGTAAAAGTTGCGGGTACGAGTTTGAAGAAGTACAAAAGTTCAGTGATCCTTCACTGGAAGAATGTCCTGATTGTGGGAAAAACAATGCTGAACGCCAAGTATCGATGAGTTCATTTCACCTTAAAGGTGGAGGATGGTACAAAGATGGTTATTCCAACAATAACTCAGACTCGGAAAAATCCGGTAAAGATAAAAGTTCTTCACAAACGAAGGAAGCGTCAACCTCAGAGAA
>JAPKDT010000172.1 GCA_028822475.1 SAR324 cluster bacterium | reverse complement strand
CGTAGCCGTATTGTCGGTGAAGTTTCTCATTTTATTGATTTGTTGCAAAGTCTGACGAACTCTCCTGTAACCCGCGTACACGCCGAGCGCATTTCAGGAGACAATCAAAGTACTGTCAACAACGACAATGTGGTGATTACTCTGAAATTTACTGATGGTTCCGTAGGCTCCTTAACTTATTCCGGAACAGGTGATAAGGCTTATTCTCGGGAAGCATTGGAAATTTTTTTCGATGGAAAAACAATTTCTTCACGTGATTTTCGAGTCAGCGAGCTGCACGGAACAGGCAAGACCGTTGCTTTCAAAACACGCAGACAGGAAATAGGCTATACTGAGGAATTGCAACATTTTGTCAATTGCGTTTCCGGAAAAGAGACATTGCTTGTCAGTCCGGATGAAATGTTTGGCACAATGAAAACTATTTTTGCCATTGAGAAATCTCTGGCAACTGCAAATGCTGTTAGCCTTGAAAAATTTTGAAAATTTTACTGGTTACCGATTCTTACCCACCTGAAATAAGATCAGCATCACATTTGATGCTGGAACTCGCTGAAGAATTACACTCCCGCAAACATCATGTCACTGTTATCACGACTTGGCCGGAATATAATCTTGACCAAGATGCTACAGCACGTTCTTTCTCTGAAAAAGAAATTGAAAACGGTATCACGGTTCTGCGTGTCAAAACCCTTCCCCATCACAATGTAAATTATCTGTTACGGGGCGTAGCACAGTTGCTCATGCCCGTAAAATTTCTTCGCAAATTACGTCAATACGATATTATTCCTGATGCTGTGATTGTGTATAGTCCACCATTGCCGTTGGCTTTAGTTGGAAGTTGGCTTCAGCGAAGCAATGTACGTTTTTTGTTGAATGTACAAGATTTATTTCCTCAAAACGCAATTGACTTAGGGATCTTGAGGAATCCATTGCAGATTATATTTTTCAGAGCTTTAGAAAAGTATGTTTATCGCAAAGCGGATGTAGTCACTTTTCATTCTGAAGGTAACTTACATTTCACACAGAAACAATATCCAAATTTGGCTAGCAAGTTTCAAATTCTACATAACTGGGTTGATATTGATCACCACGAATCAGGTGTTTCTCAAGTAGACTTTCGGGAAAAGTGGAATGTCCAGCAAAAAGATGTTGCCATATTCGCAGGAGTGATGGGGCCCTCACAATACTTAAAATTGCTGTTGCAAGTTGCTGAACAGATGCAGGACCATACCGAATTACTTTTTCTGTTGGTTGGAGATGGCCAGGAAAAAGAAAAGCTGCAAAAGATGGCTCAGGAAAAATCATTAAGTAATCTGCGCTTTGAAGGCTTCGTCTCTCGTGAAGAGTATCCGGATTTGTTGCAAATTTGCAGTATTGGTCTGGTTTGCCTCAATCCGCTAAACAAAACACCAGTTGTGCCGGGAAAAATCTTAGGTTATATGGCTGCTGGATTACCGGTTGCGGCTTTCCTTCAGTCTTCTAGTGACGGACATGGTGTAATAAAATCAGCGCAATGTGGATTTTCTGCCGACTCAGCTGATAAAGACGCGTGTGTTCAATCAATGTGTACTCTGTTATCGCAAAGAGATTCCTTTGCCAAACTGGGACAGAATGGGAAAAGCTATGCGACCAAGCATTTTTCAAAGGAAGTCTGTGTTTCTCAATTGGAATCAATGCTTGAAGATACTGCCACATGAAAATCCTGATCATTTTTGGCACCCGTCCCGAAGCGATCAAGATGGCCCCGCTTGTTCTAAAACTGCGTCAGGAATTGGACATTAAGGTCTGTGTTACAGGACAGCATCGGGAGATGCTTGATCAAGTACTGAAACTATTTAAAATCAATCCGGATTATGATTTAAACCTGATGAAACCAAACCAGAATTTGGCAAATCTGACAGGTGAGGTTCTAAATGGTGTCACATCTATTTTGCGAGAGGAAGAATTCGATTGGGTTTTAGTTCAAGGAGACACGACATCTACAATGGCTGGAGCAATGGCCTCTTTTTTCCAGAAAGTACCTGTTGGGCATGTGGAGGCAGGGTTACGTACTTATGATTTGGAATCACCTTTCCCGGAAGAGTTAAATCGGCAGGTCACTTCCAAAATGGCAAAGTTGCATTTTGCTCCAACCATAGAGAGCAAACGAAATTTATTAAAGGAAGGTTTTTCAGAAAATAACATTTCAATTACTGGCAATACCGTAATTGATGCCTTACACTGGGTGCTGGAACATTCTTCACCAATGGATGTAGTATTACCTTTCGAACTTCAACAGTCACGAATGATATTAGTCACAGGGCATCGACGTGAAAACTTTGGTAGCGGATTTCAGCAGATATGTGAAGCACTTCGGATTATTGCGCTTAAACAGCCGGATATTCAGATTGTTTATCCAGTACACTTGAATCCTAATGTCCGTGAACCTGTTAATCGTCTTCTGTCAAATCTTCCGAACATACACTTAACTGAACCCTTGGACTATCAGCAATTTGTACATTTGATGAATCAGTCAACTCTCATTCTGACCGACAGTGGCGGTGTACAGGAGGAAGCCCCAAGCTTAGGTAAACCAGTGCTTGTGATGCGTGATACAACCGAGCGTCCGGAAGCTGTTGAAGCTGGAACAGTGAAACTTGTAGGTGTAAATCAACAAACGATTGTTGATGAAACGATGCGTCTGTTAAACAATTCTGACGAGTATCAAAAAATGGCGTATGCACATAATCCATACGGGGACGGAACAGCATCAGAGAAAATTTTGGATGCTTTGTTGAATTTTGAGAGAATGAGCAGGTTTCAATGACTCCACAAATGCAGATAAATTTTTGGAAATATTTATTTGGCGCTGGAGTCTTTGGGCTTATCCTCTGTTCAATTCTGATAATGATCACTCTCTATCTGGTTAATTCAAAAGTACAACAACAAAGAAAACTTTCTCTAAGAGATCAGAACATCGAACCGGTTTCCCGCTTTGGTGGAATTGGCTTGTACTGGGGGTTTTTAGGGGTACTGCTATTGCTTTGGTGGATACCGGTCGAAAAACAATTGATAGGTTTGGAATACTTGCCTCAAAACCGACTTGCTGGAATGTGTATTGGAGGGTTGTTGGCATGGGGGTTAGGATTTGTCGATGACGTCATTGATCTCCGCGCTCGCTGGAAACTTACAGGACAAATCATTTTATCCGTACTTGCAATAGGATTAGGATTCGAAATTAATACTATTCAAGTACCTGTTTTACAAATCATTAATCTAGGACCTTGGTCTTGGCCAATAACTATTTTGTGGATCGTTGGCGTGATAAACGCAATTAATTTGATCGATGGCTTGGACGGCTTAGCAAGTGGTTTAGTAATAATTGCATTAGCATGTTTTGGAATACTTTGTTTGTGGCAAGGCCAATATTCTCTGCTCATTTTGATCTTTGTATTAGTTGGAGTAACACTTGGTTTTTGGTTATTTAACCGCCCCCAAGCTTCGATCTTCATGGGAGATTCCGGAAGCATGTTTTTGGGGTATGTAATGGCACTTCTCTCAATTTGGGTAACAGATCTTCCGGGAAGAGGACCGTCTGCATTACCGTTATTAATTCTGGCAGTTCCGATTCTAGATACAGGATTCGCACTTTTTCGACGTTTTTTTAAGGGCATTCCTTTTTACTCAGCAGACAAAGATCACTTGCACCACCGTCTGATAGCCAGAGGTTTTTCAGCAACTCAAGCAATGCTGGCTCTAGTAGGATTCTCCACTTTGTTTGGAGTGATAGCGCTTATGGCATACCGTATAACTAATTTTTTGGGTTTTTCTTTTTTATTAGGACTATCTTTGGCTTATATATTACTTTATTGGTTGGGATACGAAGTAATACGCAGTCCTCTTAGCAGCATTAAAGAACAGACCGATCATCGTAAACGTCGAAATCTTTTGTTATCTTTGAGTGAACAGATTGAAGAATTTTTTGCAAAAGATCCTGATTCTGAATCTGTTTTTAGGAGTTTTCACTTCTGGACTAAATTAGCAGGTGTTTCTCGGTTCGAGGTACGAATTAATAATAAAATTGTTTCGCAAAGTGGAACAGAAGATCCCTTACATAGGATTCTGTCCTTTCGTCAAGGTTCATGTGCAATGTTATTGGCTTTAGATGAATCTAGTTTGATAACTGACTCTGATTTCAAAGGAAATTTACTGGAAAGTGGTTCCATGGCCTTGATGAGGCGTCTTGAACAACTTGAGCTAAATTAAATGATTCCTTTTAATTCAATTAAATTAATTGTTTACCGAACAGATTCAGCGTGTTCAAAAAAGAGGAACAGTGATATATTATCTAAAATAGGTCTTAGGTAATGGTAAATATTTTCATTGATAGGAAATATAATTTTTTGCTTTTTGCCGGGGTGTTGCTGGCATGTTTTTTGGTTTCGGTGGGAGTTCGTTACAAGCAGTTTGAGACTTGGGAAAAAACACAGGCTGCTTATTTTGTAGGT
>JAPKDT010000171.1 GCA_028822475.1 SAR324 cluster bacterium | reverse complement strand
TTTCCATACTGATTAGTTCCAGGCGCAGCCTTTTTTGTAGTTACAGTTGAAGGAGAGGTAGTGCCTGTTTTTTGTGCTTCCAGTTTCTTTTCCATCTCCACCCTGCGCATTTTGCTAAGTTCTGCTTGGTTTTTTCGTTTTGCTTCAGAGACTTCAATTTTGCATTGTTGTACATCATATCCACGTGCCATCCACGCCGTTGTGAGACCTGCAACAAAAATCAACAATACCATCACAGGTACTGGATTACTCAACAAACCACGTGAATCAGATTTAACTAAAACTGTTTTTTCTTCTTTCTTTAGTGCCAGTTCTTTTGCCTGTTCACGTCGTTTTAGAATTTCGTGAACAAATGCACCGCAGAGGGTGAGAGTTATGATGATAACAGCAAGAGCACTGATTGACGGATTTATGCCGTAACGGACCTTACTCGCTAAAACAGTCGTCAGCGTACTTTCTGAAACAATGGTAAAGACTGTAGTGTTATAATTTTCGAAAGAAGCCAGAAAAGCCAGCACAGCCGCAGAACCTATCGCGGGTTTTAAAAAAGGCAGTAGAATTTTACGAAATGTTTGCACATTTGTAGCACCTAAATCCAGAGCTGCTTCTTCCAGGACAGGGTCAAAACGTTGCAGGCGTGACATGAACACCAGCATTGTGTAAGCGGAAATGAAGGTTGACTGGCCGATTATGGTAAGGAAAATGCCATCATAAAAAAATGATTCGTAATCAACATCAAACATCATCCCCATTCTATCCCAAAAAATAAGTGTTGAGATTCCCAAAACTACACCGGGCACCAAAATTGTTGAGATGGTAAGTGTGTAATATACCTGACGAACACGATTACTCAATTGGGCCAACAACAAGGCTCCTGCCAAGCCAATGGGGACTGAAACAAGAACTACTGAGATACCTATGATTAAACTGTTTTTAAACCCAGCCATCATTCTGGCGTCATTTACCAGCACACTGAACCATTCTGTGGAAAAGCAGTCCCATGGAGAAAGTCGTGGAAAACCTGCACTGTTAAAGGCCGTGATACTCATCACTATCAAGGGCCCAAACAGGTAGGCAAAGAATAATACTATGTAGAAGCTGATGAAAAACTTTAAGATAGATGCTGAATTCACCTGCCTATCTCCCCGAATTTAACTTTAAAGACCTTCATGATCAATAAGACAAAAATCACACAGATGACCAGTAGGCTCATTGCATAAGCAGACCCTCTGGGCCAGTTGCTGCCTGTGTTAAACCATTGATAAATAATTTGAGTAAACCATAAACTGCTTGGCCCTCCGATAATTTGTGGTAAAGCTAATGCACCTGCGGAAAGCATAAAAACCATCGTACATCCTGAGGTGATTCCTGGTTTGGCGAAAGGTATCACCACCCGCCAATGTATACGCCACCACGGTGAACCTAAATCACGTGCCGCTTCTATTTGGTTGCGGTCAAGACTTTCAACTGCATTATAAATTGGAAAAATCATCAACAGAATATAGGCATAACCCAAACCTGCATAAAGAGCGATATTTTCACGAACATAATCAATTGGTTGGTCTAATATACCTAGATACAATAATACATTGTTAATTGTTCCTTCTTCTCCAAACAGAATTCTGAAAGCAAATGCACGGAGCAGTTCATTGATCCAAAACGGAATTATCAGTGAGAGCATCATCAAACGAGTAATTCCACCTTTAGCAACCTGAGCCAGATAATATGCCACAGGATAACAAAGTATCACATCAAACAAGGTTACAAAGACCGCCGCGAGGATAGTACGTCCGAAGACTGTGACATCTACTACATTGAAGGGATCGGGATTGTTGGGACTTCCAAACAGCAGAAACTTGTAATGCTGAAGTGTATAAACATCTTCCGGACCGCCAATTTTTGAAGGGTCAATTTGTGTCCAGTTGAAGCGGAAGGAAAAATCAAACATGAATACCTGTGGTAGTACAAACATCACCACTATCCAGGTAAACGTCATTAGCAGCATGTATAATGAAAGGACGATACCGTTGCGTAAAAAGAATTTTTTGAACCAGAGAATCATTTTACTACTCTGCCGCAAGTGGACCGGAAGGGAGTGCTACGGCCAGTTTTGAGTTAACATGGACCTGGAGTTCAGCGCCTTCATCATAGTCATGTGAAGAACCACTGTTGATCACAGACATTTTAAGTTTCATGTCATTCGGACCACTCAGTATCAAATGCCAAAAATGTCCTTCAAATTCCTGATATACAACTTTGGCTTTAAAAACATTTTTGACAGAATTTTTTTTATTGACGAAACTCATGGATTCCGGACGCGCAAAAACAATCGCCTTGTCTCCTGTGCTTAGTTTACTGCCTTCCGTAAGTGTCGCTTCCAATTCTCCAGCATCTGTATTAACTATGGTTTTTCCCGCGGAAATTTTACTTACTGTACCGTGAAAAGCATTATTTTCACCAACAAACGAAGCCACAAAAGCAGTTTCCGGATGATCGTATATCATATTTCCATTACCAACTTGCTCGATGGTTCCTTCCCGCATGACCGCAATTCGGTCAGACATCGTGAGTGCTTCTCCCTGATCGTGTGTAATATAAATAAAAGTAATTCCTGCACGCTTTTGAATCTCCCGCAGTTCGGTGCGTAAATGCTGCCTCAACTTCAAGTCCAGTGCAGAAAGTGGTTCATCCAGCAGCAAAACTTCAGGCTCAGCCGCTAAGGCACGGGCTACCGCGACTCTCTGGCGCTGGCCGCCAGACAATTCATTGACCATCTTGTCAGCTTGTCCTGGCAAAGCCACCAATTCCAAAAGTTCATCAGCTCGTTTCAGACGCTTGGCTTTACCAACTCCTTTTACTTCTAATGAAAAAGTAATATTTTCCCAAACTGTCATTAAGGGAAAAAGAGCCAAATTTTGGAAGATCAGTGCGGTCGGTCTTTTATTAGGTCCAATTCCAGCCATGTCCTTACCACCGATGTACACCTTGCCTTCCGAAAGTTCCTGAAATCCGGAAATAGCTCTCAGCAATGTTGTTTTACCACATCCTGAAGGGCCGAGGAAGCTGAAAAACTCACCGCCTTTGATAGTGATATCTGCATTCTTAACAGCAGTAAAATCACCAAATCTGATCCATATATTTTCAAGTGTAACGTCTGCACTCATGTTTTTTTTGAATATAAAATATTTGCTTCTTTTTCTTTAAAATTTACATCTACTTAATGAAATAGCACTGAATATAAGTCCATTAAATTCAATAGACTATAAGCTTAATATAAGCTGTTTTAAATGTGCTAACAAGTAACTGCAGGACTATGCCCCACCGTTACAGAGGGGCAAAATAGTCGTAATTTTCCCACATCAGAAAAGATCCGGGAGGTGTTTATTATGCGTTGACGAACTTATTACGATACTCTGTTCGTACATCTGCATACCACTGAGGCTCTTTGGGCCACGGCCACAAATTAGCAAGAGATTTACCAGGATAAATTTGGTTAAACCACTTACCATAATCCGGACTCGCATTTTTATCTGCACCCAATACAGCGGAATTATAACCGTGCTGTCCCCAGCCTTCAATACCGCCGCCGTCAATAGATTGACCGGCAGCAACAGCATCAAAACAGAAATCAAGGAAAGCGTATGCCTGATCACTATTTGCTGAAGAAGATGAAAGACAGAGTCCATCAACCCAGGCAAGTGAACCTTCAACAGGAGCACGGTACACAACCGGCAGCCCCTCTTTCATTTGTACTGTTGGCGGTCCGTCCCATGTTTGACCTACTACAACGCCTTGATTCATGAAACCGGTTTTCTGACTGTCTGCGTCATTCCAGAAAAGTTTTACTTGTTTCTTATTTTTGATACAGAAATCAGTGACTTTTTGCCATGTTTTCCTCATGACAGCTTCGTCATCGTATGCGAGCTTCATAGCACCTGGTTCAAGAGCTCCAGTAGTTTCCATATAAAGTCCAGCACCAAGCATTCCGGAGTGCGGACGCATCATAGTTTTTCCTTCAACATCCGACTGCCAGATATCTCCATAGCTCGGCATTGCCACACCGTCGATGCTTTTCGGTGGAGTCCACTTGTCGGTGCGCCAAGCAATACCCTCTGTCCCCCAGATTTGTGGAAGCCAGTGTGAACCTTTTCCTCCAAAATTCCACTCATTGTCACCAACAGCCAACATTGCTGGATTAAGATTTTTGACGTTAGGAATTCGTCCATAATCAATAGGCTTTAACAAACCAAGAGGTTCCCACTGCAGTGAGCGCATATTAGTTGGGCTGCAAATATCAAATCCCCGCCCTTTGGTGGCTTTCATTTTGTTGATTATTTCTTCGTTGGAGCCAATGCCAGTAAAGTTCATCGTAATGCCTGTCTTCTCCTTGAAAGCTTTGATAAAACCAGGAGGACAGTAATCGGACCAAAGTAGCACATTTACTTCACCGGAAGATGATAAAGCTTTTTTCGGAAGAATCCACGGACCAACACT
>JAPKDT010000170.1 GCA_028822475.1 SAR324 cluster bacterium | reverse complement strand
CTAACAACAATAACTTTAAAAACTGAAATAACATTTTACTCAGATATTTGCTGACTGCTGAAATAATCTTAATTCTGGAATTTGTAATTTTTTTGTAAAACAATAATTCATAATAATATTAGAGATGTAACTGATCCATAATTTCCATTTTCACTAGACATGAAACGGTTTTAATGCTTTTTACTGTTTCAGTATATTTCAAAGTTTTGTTCACTATTCATGAGACAAGCATTCGCAGATTGATTATTCAGGCAGTAGCAAGGATAATTACAGAGAGAATTTTTTGATCTTCCTGCAAAAAGTTAGTTAATTCACAAACTGACCTGCTAAAAATCAAACTCCAGATTTCATTTTTTGACTTTTAATATTTAAATATTTTTCCCCATAAATACCCGACAAATGGATTGGATACAAGCGCTTGTTCTGGGCATCGTTCAGGGATTGAGCGAATTTTTACCGATCAGTAGCACAGCACATTTACGCATAGTACCGCATCTGCTTGACTGGCCTGACCCAGGAACTGAATTTTCCGCGGTTATTCAACTGGGAACACTTGTTGCGGTGATGCTTTATTTCCGTCAGGACGTCTGGCAGCTTTCAAAAGCGGCAATTGAAAGTATACTGAAACGCGAACCTCTGGGCACAGCGGAATCAAGAATGGCATGGAGTATTGCCGCAGGAACTATTCCTGTGGTGGTTTTAGGTTTAGGATTTAAAGATTTCATCAAAAATGAAGCCCGTGAACTTTGGGTAATTGGAACAGCACTCATCGTACTAGCAATTTTTCTTTATCTTGCCGAAAGATTTTCTCCGCGCAACCGTGACATCAAACAATTAAGTTTTTTACAAATTCAATTGATTGGACTCACTCAGGCATTGGCCCTGATCCCAGGCTGTTCCCGTTCCGGTTCCACCATCATGGGTGGATTGATGGTCGGTTTAAATCGCGAATCTGCGGCCAGGTTTTCTTTTTTGCTGGGATTACCGGCAATTTTTGGCAGCGGGCTTTATGAGTTAAAGGAACTGATTGAGCTTGGAATCAGCAGTGACGGTTATTTAAATTTAGTAGTAGGCATCGCCGCTGCTTTTGTGACAGGTTACCTCTCGATAGCATTATTGCTGCGCTTTCTCCGCAATCACGGTACTCTCGTTTTTGTCATTTACCGCATTGTGCTTGGAGCAGGAATTTTACTTTTTCTGGTTTAATAATTATTTTTTATTTTCGAATATCGAATGCTGTATTTCAAAGTTAAATTTTATTTTTTGCAGATCTGCCTCTGGACGGTTGTTCATTCAACTGCACAGGCTTCCTCGGACAGGATTGAGCAGTCCGTTTTCCGCATCACAAATTTTCAGCAAAGTCCGGACTGGCAATCACCGTGGAAATTGAAACCCACAGGCAGAGGACAAGGCAGCGGATTTTTGATTAAAGATGATTTTATCTTAACAAACGCTCACGTTGTTAGTGATTCACGGATGCTGCTCGTCAATAAAATTTCGAGTCCGGAACCTTTTTTAGCAGACGTCGTCGCAATTGCTCATGACTCGGATCTGGCTTTGTTGAAAGTACGTGACTCTAATTTTTATTTAAATTTAACTCCGCTCAAACTGGGAGGGATTCCGGAATTACGTAGCAGAGTCAGGGCTTATGGTTATCCGATGGGCGGTCAGGAACTTTCGAGAACTGAGGGTGTAGTATCACGCATTGAGTTTGGTACCTATGTACATCCTGGAATTGATTCGCATTTGCTTGTACAAACTGATTCTGCGATAAATCCCGGCAACAGTGGCGGTCCTGTCACGCAGTCTGGAAAAGCAATTGGAGTCGCCTTCCAGTCTAATTTACGACTGAACGATGTAGGTTATTTTATTCCGGTTCCGCTCATCACACGTTTTCTGAAAGATATGCAAGACGGAAAATATGATGGTGTTCCGGAAATAGGCGTTGAAACCAGTTCGTTGATTAATCGGGATTATCGTCGTTATCTGGAACTTCCAGAAAACACTTCGGGAATTCTCGTTGATCGGGTTGTCCCGCGCTCTTCCGCAGAAGGAGTGATTTTAAGCGGTGATGTACTGACAAAGATTGAAGACATGCAAATTGACGCTGCTGGAATGGTGAATTACGGTGAACAGCAAGTCACATTTTTCATCGAAGCAGAAAACAGACAAATTGGAGATTTACTCAAGATTCAAGTCTGGCGCAACGGTAAATTCCATGACCTCAACCTCACTCTCAAAGCCGCGCCTTTCGGTGCGGAAATGCGTAACAGTTATGATGAATTACCGGAATATCTGATTTTTGGCGGATTGGTTTTTATTGCCCTGAATCGTAATTATATCCATTCACCGGGAAATGTAACACCACCTCTGGCTTTTGAACACTGGTACCGTGAGCTTGAACGTCCACGCACTAGAAAGGATCAGGCGGTCTTAATATCAAGAGTTCTGCCAAGCTCTGTCAACAGCGGATATAGCAATTTGCATAACTTTATTGTCAATACTTTAAACGGAAAATCGATCAACACTTTGAACGATTTGGACAAAATGCTGAAAGATATGCCACCGGACACGCGTCACGTTGTCTTTGAAAGTGAATGGCAAAATATGCCTATAGTGCTCGATTACAAAAAAAGTCTTGAGCAACAACAATCTGTGCTGAAACGTTACGGAATTTTGGCTGGTTCAAATCTTTCCAGTATTCAGTACAAAGGCTCTCAATGATAAAAAACAGCTTATCTTCTTTTATTTTGGGATGGACTTTGATTTTCGTATTTTTGCTTTTGCCGCAAGTTTTGCAGGCTGAAGTTCCTGCAATCAAACCCTGGTTTAAACAAGCTGTTCTGCTGAAATCATATCAACAGTCCTTTGACTGGCTGACACCATGGGAAAAACGGGAAATCCGGACTCAAACTGGAATGGCTCTGGTTGTTCGTTTACCGCTTACGAAAAATAGTGAAACAGCGGAAACGCTCCAAAATCAAGGCTTACATCTGCTGACAACCGCGGAAATGGTGGCTGACGCGACTCTGCTAGAAGTGACTCGTAAAGACATCCGCCAGCCTTTCCAGGCTAAACTTGTGCTCATGGACTATGCAGCAAATCTGGCACTGTTGAATATCGAAGATTCAAATTTTTGGGTCGGATTGAATCCGATAGAATGGTCACCAGTAAAATCCAAGTCTAAAGCTGATACTGAAAATGTTTACTCATTTAAAATAAAATCTACTCAAGAATGGGAAGTTGAGTCAGGCACAATCCAACTCATGACTGTGGGACACCGTGGGGTCAGCGATGCATGGTTACCGCTGCTGAAACTGAGCGGTATTTCAAAAAGCGGACAGGGATTCCCACTGTTGCAGGATAACGAAACTGTAGGGATGATTCTTGAGGCAGGTAAAGATGGAGCGAAAGCAATTCCCACGCAAATGCTAATTGAGTTTTTAGCACATGCAGGCAGTGCTTCCTACAAAAGTTTAGCACATCGTGGTTTTAGCTGGCGCAGACTACCGCAACGGAGCACAGCCGATTATTTTCAAATTCCTCAGGAACTTCCGGGAATATGGATCAGCCGAATTTTGCCTTACGGTACCGGTTCTGACGTTTTACAGCGCGGGGATTATTTGACTAAAATAGGCAAATGGCCACTTTCGCATGATGGGAAAATACAACATCCAGAATGGGGACTTTCGCTCTTTGATCTGCTTTTTTTGGATCAGCTTAAAGTCGGGGATTCATTGGAACTTGAACTGATTCGAGATGGGAAACCTCTAGTGTTGCAGACAAGAGTTTCTGCCTATGAAGAAGATGGACGTACTGTTCCCTTGAAAAGAGTAGGACATCCACCACGTTATGTGATTCAGGGTGGATTTTTATTTCAGGAATTGACCTTGAATTACCTCTCCATGTGGGGAGCAAACTGGAGATCACGTGCACCAGTGCGTCTACGTTTGTTTTTGGAACAAAATAAGACTGTGTTGATGGATGACAATTTTAAACGCGTGAAAGGTGAGTCTGTATCCAAAAATACTGAGCCTGCAACACGTATCGTTCTGGTGACGCAGGTTATCCCCGATGAGATCAACATTGGTTACCAAAAACTATCAAATGCCATTGTGCTGCGGATTAACGGTCAACAGATACGACGCCTGAAAGATGTTAGCGAAGCGTTTTTGAATCCTGAAATAGAATTTCACCGCATTGATTTTCTGCCAGGTTCCGACCGTCTGAGTGTTGTTTTACCTGTTGCAGGCCTCAAGCAGTCAAATCTACGGATAAAAAATAATTTCCGTATTCCGAAACTTCAATCTTATTAAGCAACAAAAATCATTCTTATTTAATTTATTAGCCACTTTTTGTTCTGATTACAAATTACGATGAAAATCCTTGCCCGCGATCATAAGCAGTTAAATACTTATCTTAAAGCAGCCAGTGAATGGATAGGCGAAGAAACTATGCGCTGCTTTCCGCACGGTGAACCAAAAGAGTATCTATATGATC
>JAPKDT010000169.1 GCA_028822475.1 SAR324 cluster bacterium | reverse complement strand
GATTTATGAGAGAAGAATCCGACCCTCAGGCACTTGCCAAAAATCCGGAAGCTCTTGCGAAGTATGTCGGTGTGAAAGCACATGCTAAATGATTTCAGTTTTCTTTCTAGCTAAACAATAATGAGACTTCAAAAAGGTGGTACTCTTTTATTGTCAGCAAGTTTTGCTTCCTTTCCCCCCCAACTTACCTTTGCACATGCCGGTTCCAGTGGGCATGTGCTGCTCCTACCTACACAATTATACATCGTAGGCGGAGCCGCGGTTGTTGCTCTTACATTTGCGGTAATGATATTTGTGGTTCGGCATCCTTTGTCAGGACACCATCAAATTTCGCAAAATTATGAAAATGAAGCTGGATCGAATTATTGGTTGAGTTTGCTTTCATTGCTGACACTGCTGTTATTGGTCTGGATAGGTTTCAACGGTAATCGGGACCCTATACAGAATCTACTGCCGTTGACTGTTTGGGTGTTCTGGTGGATAGGGTTTACGATGCTCACCGCACTTTTTGGCAACTTTTGGGCTGTAATCAGTCCGTGGTCGATTTTGCATAAACTGGTGACGCTTTTCACTGGTTTTAAAACAGGCAAAAAAAGATCATTTGGAGAAGCTGAACGCTGGGCTTATTGGCCGGCGGTAATCCTGTTTTTTGGCTTTGCGTGGCTTGAACTGGTACATCCTTCACCGATGGATCCTGAAACACTTGCAGGAATTATTTCTTTGTATGTGTTGTTTACAATTGTTGGGATTATATTCCTTGGTGGAGAATTCTGGCTAGAAAAAGGAGAACCTTTTTCAGTCTTTTTCCGTATGGTAGGCTGGCTTGCCCCGTTTTACCTGAAAATACCTGCTGGTCAAAAAAGTTGGTTGAGAATAGGAATACGTTGGCCCTGTGCCGGACTGCTCAGATCAGAGAGCTTGCCTACAGGGGGAGTTGCCTTTGTCATACTGGTTCTTTCTACAGTTTCTTTTGACGGATTGTCGAAAACATTTTGGTGGTTGTCCTTGGTGGAAAAGAATCCGTTGGAATATCCCGGACGTACGGAAATGATGCTGCCCAACACTTTAGGACTTTGCATTACATTCCTGGTTTTTTTCAGTGCGTTTTATGCAGTACAGAGAATTACTTCATCGCTGAATACGGAAGCTCAGGAGACAAGCAGTTTTATTTACTCCATGATTCCGATTGCTTTCGGCTACCACTTTGCTCATTATTTGCCGACATTTATTGTTGATATTCAGTATGCTCTTATTGCGCTTTCAGATCCTTTTGGAATTGGTTGGAACCTGTTCGGTACAACAGACTGGGTTGTCTCTTCATCCTATCTGGCGAATTATGATTCTGCGGTTTTCATCTGGTATCTGCAGATTTCCGGGATTGTACTGGCACATGTTGGAGCGGTAATTGTGTTTCACTTACTTCAACTGCATGAAAATCAGACTTTAGTAAAAATTTTGCAAGGACAGTTTCCGGCAACGGTGTTAATGATCGCTTATACAGTTTTTGGTCTTTGGTTGCTTTCTACTCCTGTAATAAGCTGACACAGTTTATTTCCTGTTATCTGGAGAATGTTAATTGTGTTGTACAAAGTAATAATGGAGGTTCTAATGCAACACGAGCATGTTTAAGATGCAAATTGTATAGTATTAAAATACTTAAATCTTTATTGTATTCTGCAAATAATTAGTCAATTATTTGTTGACAACATTTCATAAAATTTGTATGCTCCTTATGCTTCTAGTAAGTTTTGACCAAAAAGTAGTTTAGTCCGGTGGCTTTGATTCAATAGAAGTTCTTAAAACAGAAGTCGTGTTTGTTTGGTCTGAATACTACTTTACATAGTAATTTTTTATTCTAGATTAACAACAGTTACTGACCAGTATCATAATTATTGATTAACTTAATCAACCGTTTCAATGGAGAATCTAATGGGAAAGAGAATATTATTAATGTGCATTGTGTTGCTGACATATATTTTAACAACACCAATTTATGCAAAAAAACGCTCGATTACTGTGATGACACCCTTTTTGGCCCAACCTGGGACACAGTTGATGGTAGAGGCTTTTGAAAAAGCGGCACAAAAAAAATCCTGGAAAGTGGATGTAATAGATACCTCTGGTGATATAGCTGCTTTGGTCAGCCGAATGGAAGATGTTGTACTTCAAAAGCCTGATGCGATTGTTATAAACGTTGATCCAAGCCAGATAAAAACGGGTTTATTGGCAGCCCGAGATGCTGGTATCCCTGTATTTGGAATGGATTCTGGGGTTGATCCCTTGTTGCAATCCAATGTTACAAGCAATGGATACGTTATGGCTGCAGAAACGGCAACCTATCTAGTCGATCAACTTAATGGACGAGGAAATGTTGTCATGTTTATATTTGAGCCATATCCCCCCGTTCAAATGCGTGGAGCTATTGCAGAAGCAATATTCAACAATTCGCCTGATTTAAAGATTCTTGACAAAATCACACCGAGTTTCGACAAAGGCCCGCTGGAAGGAGCACGTAATGCTATGGAGGCAGTTCTCATTGCAAACCAGGGGAAAGAGAGCATTCAAGCTGTTTGGGCGGCATGGGATGATCCTGCAATAGGTGCAGAACAAGCTATAAGAGATGCCGGTCGTGAAAACGAGAACATTATAATTGTAGGAATCGATGCCACAGAACAAGCAAAAGATCGTATCTCAGCAGGAGGAAACTTTAAGGCCACCGTGGCTCAAGATTTCACTCTGATTGCTGAAACTGTTGCACAAACGGTAGAACAGTATCTAAATACCGGATCAGTTTCTCAAAAACAAATCTATGTGTCTGCAAAACTTATCACAGCGGATTCACTGAAATAGCCTGTCATTTAGGGCGGCGCAATGGACTCGCCGTCCGATGTCCCCCTCAATGTCTGATATCTTAACTGATATACCTTTGCTTAAGCTAATAAATGTTCAAAAAAGCTATAGTGGAGTACGAGTCATCAATCAGATCAGCCTCAGTTTGTTTGCAGGCGAAATCCATGCATTAGTGGGTGAAAACGGCGCTGGTAAATCAACCCTTATTAAAATTATCTCTGGGATCGTAAAAGCTGACTCGGTCTCATGTGAAGTAGGAGGAGTACCTGTCAAACTTGAGTCGGCAATGTTCGCAGAAAAACTTGGCATACGGTTCATTCATCAGGAACTAAATGCAATCCCACTCCTCTCTGTTGCAGAATTCATTTTCTTAGGCAAGAAACTACCCACCCGCTTAAAATTCTTTGTTGATTGGAATAGTCTGTACAACGATGCTCAAATAGTTCTTAAAAAATTTGGTGTTGACCATATTGATCCTAAAACGACTGTAGGTCGGCTCAGCATTGGAGACAAGATGCTGGTTAAATTGTGCGGAGCTTTTGTTGCTGAAGATCGTAAAAAAGAAGCTGGGTTGTATGTTTTAGATGAACCGACTGCCTCGCTGAGCTCAACAGAGGTGAGCAGACTTTTTTCTGTACTCAGACGATTGGCAGATGATGGACGTGCAATTCTCTATGTTTCACACCGTATTAATGAAATATTTGAATTGGCTAATCGAGTTACAGTTCTTCGTGATGGTAAAGTTGAATTAAACAATCTAATTAAACTATTGTCTGTGTCTGATTTGCTTGAAGCAATGACTGGCCGTCAGGTCGTACAAACATTCCCTCAACGCCAAACTGATTTACCTAATGAAATTATTCTACAAGCTAAGAATCTTTGCAACAAAAGTCTAAAAAATATTTCCTTTGAAGCAAAGAGTGGGGAGGTTTTGGGCATAGCTGGGTTGAGTGGTTCTGGCAGGTCAGAATTGTTGCGTGCTCTTATGGGCTGTGATAGCCTGACTTCGGGTCATGTACTCTTGAATGGAAAACATATAAAACCATCAATCTCAAAGATGTGGCGCAGAGGTATAGCCTATATCCCTGAAGAGCGTAGAGCCCAAGGATTGGTGATGAACCAATCTGTAACCACAAATACCGCTTTGCCTTTCATGAGACAAACCTCAATATTAAAAATATTCGTTAATTCCTCTGCCTTGAAAAGTAAAACAAAAGCAAAGACAAGTATTGTAAAGCTAAGATCTTTTGGGCTAAATCAAACGATTTGGCAGTTAAGTGGAGGTAACCAGCAGAAAATTCTATTTGCTCGTTCTTTGTGGTCTGAACCACAGGTTTTGTTACTGGATGAGCCAACCAGAGGTGTAGATGTTGGTGCCAAACAAGAAATATATGAAATCATCCGATCTACTAGTGAAAAAGGAACAACTGTACTCATGGTGTCTTCAGAATTGAGGGAATTGATAGGCTTGTGTGACAAAATTATTATTCTGAAGAATAACGAATTAATTGACATCATCGATACCATAGGTTTAACTGAAAAAAAACTTTTATCTCGTTGTTATGGTCAATCAAATAGAACTCAGTGAAGGAATTTGATGCAACTAAATGATGTAAAGTTAAAAAATATTTTTCTGAAATACGGTAATTTCATC
>JAPKDT010000168.1 GCA_028822475.1 SAR324 cluster bacterium | reverse complement strand
AGATTTCAACCATTCTTCAATAATGTTCCGGCGCTTTTTCGGGTAAAATACCTTTTGGACTGAATCTCAGCACCAGCACCAGAATCAGGCCCATAAGAATCATCCTCATGTGAGGAGCAACATTCTGTAGATGCAGCCTTAGCGGACTTGTTTCTTCGAGCACAAGATCCAGATTACCTACCAACCAGAGTGCTGCTGGTTCAGCTTCAATCCAGACAAACCAGGTGATGAAGGCTCCGATAATGGCTCCCAGATTATTGCCACTTCCGCCGATGATTACCATCACCCAAATCAGGAAAGTGAAACGCAGTGGAATGTAACTTCCGGGTGTGAACTGTCCATCCAGAGTAGTCAGCATTGCTCCGGATATTCCAATGACTGCAGATCCAAGGATGAAAACCTGCCGATGACGACTGGTAATGTCTTTGCCCATTGCGGAAGCAGCGGTTTCATTGTCACGAATAGCACGCATCATACGTCCCCATGGTGAATTAAGGGCACGTGTAGCAAGTCCCAAAATGATCAGCACTACTAAGACAAAGAGTGTTGAATAACAGAGCTTCACTAATATCCCCGCACTCAGTTGCATTGCTTCACGCATAACATCCGCACTCAGCGCACTGCCATCATCCGCTGTTCCGTAAAACCACTTTACCAGATTTATAAACCATTCAGTCTGTTGCAGTTCCACTTCATATGGTACCGGTCGCTCCAGCCCTGTCACGTTTTTTACACCACGGGAAAGCCAGTCCTCATTTTTTAGAATGGAAATCATAATTTCCGAAATGCCCAAAGTCGCAATTGCGAAATAATCTGACCGCAAACCAAGTGCAATTCTGCCAATTAACCAGGCTAAACCTGCTGCCGCAACTCCGCCTGCAAGCCATGAAAACAGGATCGGCAATCCCAGTCCACCGAGAAAACCTGTTTTAGCCGGATCAACTGCTTCAATTCCATAAGTAGCTTCCTCATAAAAGAAACGTATGACCCCATATCCAAGCAGTAAAACTGCTGTCATAATCCATGTTCGTTTAGAACTTTTTGGTATTTTTCTCCAGATCAACACACTCGCAATTATAGTCAGCAACAATGACACAAACGCGGCGGAAAGAGATGCCCCGCCTACCGACCAGGCTTTTGAGACAGGTGAATATGAAATCAGTACCGCAGTCAAACCTCCGATTGCGGTGGATGCCATCACACCTGCATTAAAAAGTCCGGCATATCCCCACTGTATGTTGAGTCCCATCGACATAACCGCTGAAATCAGGCAGAGGTTGAAAATTGCCAGGGCGACATTCCATGACTGACCGTAGCCAACAATAGCCAGCATTAGGGCCATGATGGAAAAACTGATGACCGCCCGTTTTGTATTTGTCATAAGACCTTCCCGCGTAATATTCCAGTTGGCCGCAACAGCAGCACCAGCACCAGAATTAAAAATGATACCGCAAATTTGTATTCAGTGGTTAAAAACTGGATCATGCCCTCAGGCGCAAAGTCTCCGGGAGCAAGATATTTAATAAATTTCTTAAAAGCATAAGTGGCAGTAATTTCAGAAAATGCAACAACATATCCGCCTAGAATTGCTCCCAGCGGTTGACCAATCCCTCCAACAATCGCCGCAGCAAAAATAGGCAACAGCAAATGAAAATAAACCAAAGGTTTGAAACTTTTGTCCAGACCGTACAACACACCCGCAAGAGTTGCTAAACTCGCGGCTATTATCCATGTTACCAACACTACACGTTCCGGATTGATTCCGGAAAGCAACGCCAGGTCTTCATTGTCAGAAAAGGCACGCATGGCTTTTCCGGTACGTGTACGCTGTAAAAACCAGAGCAACGCCAGCACCGCTATTACAGCCAGAAAAAAGGTTAAGACTTGAGTCTGTTTCAGTGCCAGCCCCTCACTTAGTCCTGTCATTTTTTTGAAGGCACCAGCCTTTATCAAAAATTTTTGACCGTCCCTGAAAATAATTTCATCAGTTCCGATCAGAATGCGGACTAAGCCGTTCATCATGAACATCACACCAACCGAAGCGACCACAAAAGTTACAGGTGCGCTCTTGCGTATCCGGTAAAAACTGAAAATGGATTTATCAATTGCCACTGCAAGCAATGCTGTAAGCAGGATTGCAAAAGGTAAAGCTAGCAGTGCTGTAGGCAGGGGCCCCATGGAAATCCCCATGGACTGAAACCACCAGGTGATGAAAATGGTGGCCATTGTTCCGAAAGCCATCATTTCTCCATGGGCAAAATTGGCGAAACGCAGAATTCCGAAAACCAGCGTAACCCCTACTGCTCCCAGCGCCAACTGTGAACCATATGAGATTGACGGTATCAAAACATAATTTGTAATCAGCACAAGTGCATTTAACAAGTCAGTAGAATAATCCAAATTCAGCCTCCCAAAAATGTTTTGCGGACTTCCTCATTCGCCAGCAGAGCTTCTCCACTGTCGGTAAAACGGTTTTCGCCTGTCACCAACACGAAGCCAATATCTGCAATGTTCAAGGCTTGACGCGCATTTTGTTCAACCATCAGAATCGCGATTCCACTGCGTTTTATCTCTATGATCCGGTCAAATAACTCATCCATCACAATTGGTGAAACTCCGGCAGTAGGTTCATCCAGCATCAGCACAGTTGGTTTTGTCATCAGAGCACGTCCCACTGCAACCTGCTGACGCTGACCTCCTGAGAGTTCACCGGCAACCTGCTTGCGCTTTGTTCTCAGGATCGGAAACAGTTCGTAAATTTCCTCCATCGTTTCAGTGATATCATCCCGTCTTAAAAAAGCGCCCATTTCAAGATTTTCCTCAACCGTCATAGAGACGAAGACATTTTTATTTTGAGGAACAAAGGCCATCCCCTGAGCAACTCTTTGCTGAGGTGACATACTGGTAATATCCTGTCCATCAAGCTTTACGGAACCGCCATGCAGATTGAGCATACCCAGCAGGGCTTTCATCGCAGTAGACTTACCTGCACCGTTAGGTCCCACCACAACAGCAATTTCACCTTTATCAACTGATAGAGTACAGTCTTTGATAATATCCGCTCCGCCGTATCCTCCGGTTAACTTTTCACCAATCAAATAACTCATCCCGGAAGGACCTCCCCTTTATTTTTCAATCCTGTTCCCAAATAAGCTTCTATAACGTCCTCATTGGACTTAATTTCCTCAGCACTTCCCTCAGCCAATATTTTACCTTCAGCCATCACCACGACAGGAGAACAAAGCCTACTGATGAAATCCATATCATGTTCGATCATGCAAAACGTATAACCGCGATCACGGTTCATACTCAGAATCGCGTCACCAACTTCCTTCAACAGTGACCTGTTAACACCTGCACCTACTTCGTCTAGGACGACCACCTTGGGATCAACCATCATAGTCCGGCCAAGTTCAAGCAGTTTTTTCTGTCCCCCGGAAAGGTTACCAGCCAGTTCATCCGACATTTGACGCATATTCAGGAAAGAGAGAACATCCTCTGCTTTTTTACGAATTTCGGCTTCCTGCCGGACCACCTCTTTTCTGCGAAACCATGCGCCGAGTAGTGATTCTCCGGTTTGCAACGGTGGAACCATCATCAAATTATCAAGAACACTAAGAGTGTGAAATTCGTGGGCTATCTGAAAGGTACGGAGCAGTCCTTTGGAAAACAGTTCGTGAGGTTTTAGACCTGTAACATCCTCACCATCCAAAAAAATACTGCCTTCGCTGGGTGCAATATTTCCGGCAATCAAATTAAAAAGGGTTGTTTTTCCGGCACCGTTGGGACCGATCAGACCGGTGATGCTTCCACGCTCAATTTTCATGTCAACACCATCAACCGCAACTACTCCACCAAAGTGCTTGACTACATTTTTTACTGAAATCATGAATTTTCCAAATTTGATTTTCCTGCCTGATACAAAATTAAAGATTGTGCAGAGACAGGCTGGCAAAGTCAATATTAATCTTTATACTAAAATAATTTAGCTTAAGCAACTTGGCAAATCCTAATCCACAAAAAACTTGTCTTGCTTTTGCAACACATGACATAATCTAGGATCACAAAATGGCAGGGTAGCTCAGTTGGTGAGAGCGCGCGATTCATAATCGCGAGGTCGGCAGTTCAAATCTGCCTCCTGCTACCAGTGAATCAGCTAGTTGCCTGATGCCGTATTAGTGAAAATTATAAGCACCTTACTAACAGGTAACAGATATCAATACTTCCGAATTCTGCTTTGCTTCTTCATCTCATCGCCTCTCCTTTGCAGATGCATAAATTCCCAGACTACTTACTGATTCCCCGAAAGTTATTTCATTATCTAGAGTGATATTTTATAAGCAACTGATTATTGACGTCGTCGAAAACAGTTCTAAATCAGTGCCGTTTCTTACGTAGAGAGTATTTTTTCATAAGCAAAGCACGTTCATCATTAAGTTTTATCCCTGTGTTTGAAATGATCTCACACCTGAATGTATTCCGGATTTTCCATTTCCTGATTACTGAAAC